>JAFULE010000247.1 GCA_017483235.1 Faecalibacterium sp.
ATCTTTGCCGAGCAGCTGGGCAGATACACCACCGCGGTGCTGGTGTTTATTGCAGCGCTGGCGGCTTACCTGTGGACAAACTGCTCGCCCAGCACCATTATGATGGGCGACGCTGGCGGCCGCGCCATGGGCTTTTTTATCGCAGTGCTGGCCATGAAGAGCCACCATCCTTTTGCCTATCTGCTGGCTGGTCTGGTTTTCATTCTGGATGGCGGCCTTGGCATTGCCAAAATCAGCCTGAAGCGTTTTTTGAAGATCTGGATCCTGAAAAATACCCTGACCCCGCTGCACGACCATGCCCGCAAGCGCAAAGGCTGGAGCGACACGCAGGTGGTGTTCCGGTTTGTGATCCTTCAGCTGCTGCTTTCGGTGCTGCTGTACCTGCTGGTGGGCTGATACCATCATACATGATCAAAGCCCCTGCGTTTGCTCAAACGCAGGGGCTTTTGCTTTGTGGGTTACTTCAGGCAGTAGGCTTTGTAGCGTACGGTCTGGTCTTTGCCCATGGCGATCACTGCAAAGCAGATGGAACGGTTCAGCCGGCAGTACCGCTCGTCGCCGGTAGTAAAGATCAGGTGCTGGCGGAAATATGCCTTTTCCACATAGTCAGGCTCATCCTTCATCATGGCCTTAACACCTTTCATATCCATCAACAGGCGGCCATCGGTGGTCAAAGAAATATGAGCGCCGTCGTCGGTGGTCAACATATAGCGGGTGGTGATGTGGCTGCGTACCGGCATGCCCTGGTTCAGCACGTTGTAGTCGGCACCAAAGGCTTCCACGATGCCGTTCATCCTTTCGCCCTTAAAGCTGCCGCCGGTGATGGGAATGATCATCAGCTGGCCGCCCTCAAACGGACCGGATTTCATCTGTTCCCCTACCGTTACCTCAACGTAGTACAGCTCTTCACATTCCAGTGCGGCGGGCTGTCCCTTGGGGGCGGGGGCACAGGCTGGCAGCATGGCATACACTGCCAGTATCGGAAAACCGCGGGATATTTCGGAACGGCCTACTGCAATGGTCTGGTTCAGCCAAGCGTATTTTTTTGCGCCGGTCTGGAACTGCACCCGTACCTGCTCACCGTCGGCATGCCGCCAGCCGCTGGTGTTCATCAGGATCACTGCGTCGTCAAAGGTTTTCAGAATGTATTTGTTGTCCACTCGAATCGCGTCGCCGGTCGGCTCTTCCCAGCGGCCGCCGCCGGGCTGCAAAGTGCCGCTGAGAAATTCGCCGCCAAAGCTGCCCTGTGCCATGGTGGTCACGGTCAATGCATCGCCGGCGTGGTATACGGTGCCGGCCGCTTCGTTCAGCTCGAACAACCGGTAAAATTTCGGGGTGGGAAAATTCAGTGCCATTGTACGCCCTCCTGTTATCAGATGGTTTTATTGATAAAATCGATCATATCCTGCCATGCCACCAGCGAAAGCCTGTAGTCTTCGGGCTGGCGCTTGGCATGCCGCTCACCCACTACAGTAAAACCGTGGGTGGCACCGTCAAACCGCTTGAAGGTCACCTTAACTCCAGCGCGCACCAGCAGATCCTTAAAGGCCTCGCCCTCGTCGGCCAGCGAGTCAAAGCCGGCGGTGATCACCATGGTGGGCGGAAAGTTCTTTACCATCTCTTCAGTGGCAAATACCGGCGACACCAGCGGATCCTTGGCCTGCTCGGGGGCGCAGTAGGCGGCATTGTACATCCGGCAGGTCTTGGGGGCAAGGCAGCCCTTGGGCTGCGGCTTGTCATAGGGATCGGTGAAAATATCGGTGGGGGGATAATCCAGAATGATGCCCTTCAGGCCCAGCTCCTGTTTTTCATTGTCCATCAATCCGATCGCAGCGCAGAAGTTGCCGCCTGCGCTGTGGCCCATAATCATCATACGGTCGGGGTCGATGTTCAGCTCATCGGCGTGCTGCTTGACATAGCGGCAGACTGCATAGCACTGGTTGACTGCAACCGGAAACATCACATCCGGTGAAAGTGCATAGTCGATGCTGATAGCCTTGACCCCGCATTTTTCCACAAACTGGGGCATAAAGGGATCGTCCATAGCGGCGGTGCCCATCACAAAGCCGCCGCCGTGCATATCGATCAGCACCGGTTTACGCGCGGTATCCTCAAAGCCGTAGGTCAGCACCCGCACGTTGCCCGCCTCGGTGGGCAGCCAGGTGTCCTTGCCGATCGAGCCGGACATATCCACCATCTCCCGGGCACCGAATTTCATCAGACGACGGATAAAGCTGACCTGCTTTTGGATCTTTTCGCGAGGGATCGGGGTTACAGGCGGCTTTTTTTTCATTGCACTCATCCTCTCTTTTTTTGCGGGTGACAGGCTTTTGTAACACCTGTTGCTTAATGCTTCTACCTTCAGTATAATGGGGGTGTCAAAAGTTCGTCAATGGTCAACCGAAGGGCGAAGTGTTACATAGTGCAGTGTTTTTTGCAGGAAGGAACGGTATTTGGAATGGACAGTCAGGACAAACGCTATCAGCGCACCCATGCCCGTATCCGGCAGGTGTTTGAGGAGCTGGTGCAAACCGAAAGCTTCCGCGACATCACGGTCAGCAGCGTTTCCCGCCGGGCAGGCATCAATCGCAAGACCTTTTATATGCACTACGAGTCCACCACTCAGCTTCTGAACGAGATGGTGGAGGAAATTGTGCGCGAGGTGCAGGCCTGCGAAGCCGAATATCGCGGCACCGACGGTTTTTGCGGCGCCGGTATGATGGAAGGTTTTTTTCGGGTGCTGGCCCGCCGCGAGGCGCTGCACCGGCGGCTGATCTGCTCGCCGGAATATCTGTTTGCCTTTCAGATGGTCACTGATTCGCTGGCAAGGCAAAGCAGCTGCACCGATGCGGCCCCCTTGCAGCTGGACAGTTTTCGCCAGCGGGTGGTCACCACTTTTTTAACCGGCAGCGTCATGCAAATATACCGCGACTGGCTGATCAGCGGAAAACCAATTTCCGAACAGGAGCTGGCTCGTTTTCTGGAACGGTTGATGCAGGGCTGCTTGCAGGGGATAAGCGAGGGACAAAACTGCCCGAAGCTTTGACATCCCAGTCGTATGGGTGTATGATGATACCGAAGTATCATCGGTTTTGGATTGTGAATTTTACGGGAGTGAAATATGCAGTTTGTCAATGTGGAACGGGCGCTGGGCAATACCCCACGTTGCGGCGAGATCCCCAGCCAGCTCAGTCTGGTCAAACGCGTGGTGCAGGTAGCATGGCCCTCGGTGCTGGAAATGCTGCTGATGAGTGTGGGGGGTATTGTGGATACTGCCATGGTCAGCGGCCTGGGTGAAGAAGCCATTGCGGCGGTGGGCCTTACCACCCAGCCCAAATTCATCGGCCTGTGCTTTTTCTTCTCGATGGGCACGGCGGTGTCGGCACTGGTTGCCCGACGCCGCGGCGAGGGCAACGAAGAAAGCGCCACCCAGGTGCTGCGCATGGCCTTGATCGTGGCGTTTTTCGGTGCACTTGTGGTAGGTGCGCTGTTTGTAGTATTTGCCCGCCCCATCTGCCTGTTTGCGGGTGCTGCCCCCGATACCATCGACAATGCGGCCACCTATCTGCGCATCATCATGGGCGGCATGGTTTTTACGGTCATCACCTTTACCATCAATGCGGCCCAGAAGGGCTGCGGCAACACCCGCCTTTCGATGAAAACCAACATCACCGCCAATCTGGTCAATCTGGTGGGCAACTATCTGCTGATCGAAGGTCATTTCGGCTTCCCCCGGCTGGAGGTTGCGGGTGCCGCCATTGCCACCGTATTCGGCACCATGGTGGGCTGCTGCATGAGCATTGCCTCGCTGTTCAGCAAAAAAACCTTTGTGCGGGCCAAAAAGGTGGTCGACCCTAAATTCGGCGGCTGGCTGGATAAACGCAACGTGCGCTCGATGCTGGATGTGGGCAGCAGTGCCTTTGTGGAACAGATTTTTATGCGCATCGGCTTTTTTGCCTTCTCGCTCATCGTGGCCAAGCTGGGTACGCTGGAAATGGCCGCCCATATCGTGGGCATGAACATCATGACCATCTCCTTCTCGATTGGTGACGGCATGCAAACGGCCAGTATCTCGCTTTCGGGCCGCAGTTTGGGCCAGAACCGCCCCGACCTTGCCCGCCTTTACGCCACCACATGCCAGCGCATCGGTCTGGTGTGTGCGGCCGTGCTTTCGGTGGTGCTGTTCACCTTCTCGCGCCAGATTTTTACCTTCTTCTCGGACGATCCGCTGGTACTGAACTACGGTGTGCAGATCATCCGGGTGCTGTGTCTGGTGCTGTTCTTCCAGGTGCCCCAGCTGATCTACGGCGGCGCACTGCGCAGTGCGGGCGACACCAAGTATACGGCCATGGTTTCGTTGATTTCGGTTACCATCGTGCGCGCCGGCCTTGGCTGGCTGTTCTGCTACCCGCTGGGGTTGGGCCTGATCGGCGCATGGATCGGCATCCTGCTGCAGACCATGATCGGCTTTACCCTGTTCCGGCTGCGGTTCAATAAGGGCGAATGGACCAAGATCCGCATCTGAGCGTTATCTTACAAAAGCGAAAGGGGGCCATGCTATGATGCAAAATAAAGCTGTGCACCCAGGTAGAGTCTCGGTTTACGAGTGGCTGCGGCTGATCGCCACCCTGATGGTGGTGCTGGGGCATAGTACTTATTTGCGAATATCTACCCAATACGGGTATCTTAACCATGTTTCGGCACTGGAATGGCTGGCCCCGGTTTATTACGGCTTTTTCTTTGACCGGGTGCGTGTAACGGCATTACTGATCTATCAGTTTCATATGCCGGTGTTCTTTTTTCTGTCCGGTGCGGTGCTGCATCTCAAGCCCATTGGCCCGTTGAAGCCTTTTGTGCAAAAAAAGGCCCGGCGGCTGATTCTGCCGTATTATCTGTGCGGTCTGCTGTTTATGCTTCCGGTTAAAATTTTTACCGGTTTTTACACCCCCGAAAATCTGCCCAAAGGAATTTGGGGCTTTCTGGTAGGCGGCAGCGACAGCGGTCATCTGTGGTTTCTGGCTGGGCTGTTCTGGTGCATGGTGGTATTTGCGTTGCTGCAAAAGACAGCAGAGCGATTTTTGGCAAAGCACAGTGGTATGCAGGTGTTTGTGCTGCTTGCGATCGGCGCGGTGGTGCAGCTTTGCGCAGAACGCATGCCCTTTGAATTGCTGGGCATCGTGCGGGGATTACAGTATTTCTTCTGGTTTTGTTTGGGTTATGCATTTGAACCACTGCGGCACAAGCATGCTGTTGGCAGTACCATCCATGCAGCGGCCCTGCTGGCGACGGTTACCTTGTTCTGGATTGCAGGCAGCAGGCTGGGGCTGCTGGGCAGCTGTACCACGGCTTTTGTGGGCTGTGTGTGGACCTATCTTTTGGCGCTGGTGTGCAGCCGGGTGTTTGCCCCGCTGGAGCAAACCCGCCTGTATCGCCTGTTGACAGCAAGCCTGTTTGCCGTTTACCTGTATCACGACCCGCTGGAGCATCTGGTGCTTTGGCTGACCGTACAAACCCGGTTTGCCGCCAGCAATGCCGGCTGTTGGTTGTATCTTCTGGCACGAACGGTGGGCGTAATGGTTGCGGCAATTCTGATGGATCGTGGGCTGCAATGGCTGGCCGGTCGTATTAAAGAAAAGAAAAACTGATAAAAAATCCGCCTGCTGCAAATTTGCAGCGGGCGGATACTCTTTGTACGATAAAATCGGGTTATTCCTGGCCATCGGGCAGCCGCCGTACCAGCAGGGCAAAGATCACAAGCCCAATACAGGGCAGAATGTTGGTGGCCATGCCGGCACCAATGCTGACCCGGTCGGCTACCTGACCAATCACCCAAGGCATAATGATGGCACCACTGCTGGCCACCGGCAGCATGATGCCCAAGCTGGTGGGGGTGGTCATGCGGCCAGCCGCTGCGGTGGCAGTGGGGTTCATGCCGGCCATCGAGAAGGCAAAGGCGAACAGAAGCAGCATGGCGGGCAGCTGGGCATTGGCCTGCACCAGCGCTACATAAAATATAATGCAGCCCAGGCTCATCTTGATCATGGCGGCGTAGGCATTCTTAATGGGCAGCACAAAAGCAATCAGCAGCCGGGCAATCAGGGTGGCCGACCACATCACCGTAACGGTGTAAGGGCTGAACTGGCCAGAAATAATGCCGCTGCCCTTAAAGTAGGTGACCATCCAGCTGGTCACACCGGTTTCGTCGGCTTTATGGCAGAAGATCAGGCAGGTCAGCAGCCAGAACCGCTTGCTTTTCAAAAAGCCCCAGTCGGTTTTGCCGCCGGCCTTTTTGCCGCCGGCTTCCAGTGGGGTGGTAAAAAAGATCAGCCATAGGGCAAGGCCGCAGCCTGCCAGCACAAACATGGGCACCATGGTGCCCAGCTTCTGGGCGGCGGCTATGGCAAAGGGGCACAGCAGCGCACCAAAGGCGTAGCAGCCGTGCATCAGGTTCATGCCGGTGGTGCGGTTGGGCGAATTGTTGCCCACCAGAATGGTACACATATTGATGGTGCAGCCCTTGGCAATGCCCACCAGAAAAAAGGCCAGCATCAGCAGCGGAATGCTGCCCGAAAGCCCCATCAATAGGTAACCCAGCAGATAACCGGTGGTCAGCAGTGCCACGCTGCCCTTGATGCCCAGCTTCGAGGGCAGAATGCCCGCCAGAAAGCCGGCGATCAGGTTGCCAATGCTCATCAGCGACAGCAGGGTACCGGTCATGCCGTAGGCAAAGCCGTGGCTTTCCTGCAAAAGGCTGACCACAACGCCGGTGCTGATGGCACACACGCCGCTGAGAAAAAAGGCCGCAAGGCCCGCGTTGCGTTTTCTGGTGTTCATAATAAGTTCCTTTCGGTGTAAACAGAAAGCGATTTTTCTTCATTATACACCAAAATATGGGGAAGGGAAGTGCGGTTTTCATCCGCTTGTGCCCTGACCGTGTGAAGAAGAACGGCATCGCAGGGCAGACAGAAATTGAAGCGGTGCACGCATAGACTGCCGCAAAGGCAGCTTTCTTTTTATTCTTTTTCCGGCCAGAACAGTTCAAGCTCCCGCTTCAGGCTGTCCGGCCCGGACACTGCCTTGCGGTGGGCCCAGTGTACAGGGAATAACCGACTGTAGTCGGACTGGCTGAAGCGATCGTCCAGCAGCAGCACCACGCCCCGGTCCTCCGGGGTGCGGATCACCCGCCCGGCGGCCTACAGTACCTTATTCATGCCGGGGTATCGGTAGGCATAGTCAAAGCCGGCACCGTTCTTTTCCTCAAAATAGCGGCGCAGCATCTCCTGCCGGGGGTTCAGCTGCGGCAGGCCTACGCCCACGACCGCGCAGCCAATCAACCGGTCGCCGGTAAGATCCACCCCTTCGCCAAACACCCCGCCCAGCACCCCAAAGCCCAGCAGGGTCTTGGTCGGTGCAGGGGAAAAACGCTGCAAAAATTCAGCCCGTTCCTCTTCGCGCAGGCCGGGCTGCTGCACCAGTGTTTCGATTTGTGGATGGACTTCGGCAAACACCTGGTGCACCTGCTGCAGATAGGAATAGCTGGGGAAAAACGCCATATAGTTGCCGGTTTTGCCGCTGCACAGCGCGGCCAGCCAGTCGGCAATGGGCCGCAGACTGGCGGTGCGGTGCTGATACCGGGTCGAGACGGCGGCAGTGTAAAGCCCCAGGTGCTGTGCAGTGAATGGGCTTTGCAGAGCAACCGCCCTGGCATCGGGGCAGCCCAGCACCGTTTTGTAATAGCCCGGCGGGGTCAGTGTGGCGCTGAACAGTACCGCCGCGCGGCCCAAACTAAGGCTTTTGTTGACAAAATCGGACGGATCAAGGCACAAAAGCGCAAGATGCAGCTCGCTGCCGCGGGCGGTTAGCTGGGTTACATAGTGTTCATCGTAGCCTTCGGCGGTGCGGGTAAAGCTGCGCAGGTCAAAATACAACTGCAGCAGTTCTTCGTGGGCGGCGCCCTCCCGGTGGTCCTCCAGCCAGCTTTCCAGCGGGGCAGACAGGTTGTTCAGTGCCCTAATCAGCGGTGCAGGCAGCTGCTTCAGGTACAACGTGTTGTCCTGGGCGTACAGTGGCTGCTGCCCTTCCAGCATCTGAGCCGGTGTCAAAGGTGCCTTTTTGCTGCTTCGTCTGTGTTTGCCGGGGGCGTCGGCCGGTGACTCATCGGTCAGGGAAAGCTGGATGGTTTGCGCAGCAGGGGCAGCCGCTGCATCGGCTTCGCTCTCGGCTGCGCACAGCTTGCGGTAGGCCAGCAGCACCTCGTTGGCATGGGTCAGTGCGGCTTTCAGTCGACGGTCGCTTTTGGTCAGGGTTCGGCTGGCATCCAGCAGCCGGCTTTTTTCAAAGCTTGCCGAATGCATCTCCCGTGCACGGTCGGGCAGGTTGTGAGCTTCGTCGATCAAAAAGATCCAGTCGCCCGGGCTGTCAAAAAAGCGGTGCAAGGCCACCACAGGATCGAACAGATAGTTGTAATCACCCACCACCACATCGCACCAGTCCGCAAGATCCAGCCCCAGTTCAAAGGGGCAGACCATATGTTTACGGGCAGCCTCGGCCAAAGCGGTCCGGGTCAAGCTGTCGGCAGTGTCCAGTGTGTCGGCCAGTGCGGTCAGAATCCGGTCGTAATACCCCTTGGCATAGGGGCAGGCATCGGGGGTGCACTCGGGTCGACCGGCTGCGTTGGGGTGCAGGCAGGCCTTTTCCTTGGCGGTCAGTGTAATGCTTTTCAGCTTTAAGGCGGGTTCGCTGCCGTGCAGCCGCACCACAGCATCCTCGGCAGCAGCGCGGGTGGTGGTGCGGGCGGTCAGATAAAATATTTTTTCGCCGCAGCCTTCGCCCACAGCCCGCAAAGCAGGGAACAGCGCGCTCATGGTTTTGCCAATGCCGGTGGGCGCCTGGCAGAACAGCCGCCCGCCGGATGCGCCGGCCTTGCCGTCACGGCAGACTTTGTATACCTCGCCCGCCATGGCCCGCTGCCCCGCCCGGTATTCCGGAAAGGGAAAGGCCAACCGGCGCAAGCTTTCACCTCGCAAGGAATGCCAGCGCTGCTGCCGCTGTGCCCAGGGTAGGTATTGCTGCAAAAGGCCGGTAAAATATGCCTCCAGTTCGTCGGCAGTAAACTGCCGTACAAACCGGAAGATTTTTTCCTCGTCGATCTGAAAGTAGGTCAACCGTACTTTTGCGGCGGGCAGACCGCGGTCGCGGCAGAGGATGGCCGCATACACCATGCCCTGCGCCCAGTGGCAGGGGTTCAGATCTTCCCGGATCTGCTCACAGGGCAGGGCAGTGGTTTTGATCTCATCCACCACCGTTATTCCGTCCTCATCGGTAAAAACGCCGTCGGCCCGGCCTTCGATGCGGTATTCAATTCCCTCCACGGTGCGCTGCGCGGCAAGAAAAACCTCGGCCTCATACCCCTCGCCGGCGGCCTTCTGCAGCCGCCGGTGGATGCGTGCGC
>JAFULE010000248.1 GCA_017483235.1 Faecalibacterium sp.
CGTGCTGAAAGGTAAAGCCGCCGCCGGTGCAGCGCAGCCCCTGTTCGCGGGCCAGCTGCTCCACCCGCATATTTTCGCCAATGCTGAAGAACCGGGCGTTGCCGGGCTGCAGGTGGTCGACGCCGTGGCGGGCGTATTCGACAAAGGTGTGGTAGCTGCGCACCGACTCGCCCATGGCAATCTCCAGCTTCAGGCCGGCCTCGTTTGCCATGGTACGCAGTTGGTCCAGCTCATCCATATCGTAGGCGTGCACCGGCTCTTCAAACCAGCTCATACGCAGCGGCTCGGCTGCTTTGGCAAATTCGAAAGCGGTCCGGGCGCTCCAGGCCTGATTGGCATCCACCGCGATCTCGAAGTCATCACCCAGTGCCTTGCGGGCTTTTTCCAGCCGACGCAGGTCTGCCGACCAGTCGGTGGGGTGGGCACCGATCTTGAATTTGGTCTGGGTGTAGCCTTCCTGCTTAAAACGCACCAGATCGGCCACCATGTCCTCATCATTCAGCAGCACCGAGCCGCCGCCCTTGTACACATTGGCCCAGTCCCGCTGTGCACCCAGAAACCGGTGCAGCGGCTGGCCGGCACGGTTGGCCAGCAGGTCCAGCAGAACAAAATCCAGCGCACCCATTTCGGTGACGTGGGCGCTCTGATAGCCGAAATTACGGATCTGCCAGAACAAAAATTCGCGCCATTGGCTGATGGTTTTGCCGCCCTCGCGCAGCAGGATGGGCACAAAAAAGTCCCATGCCAGTCTGGTGCAGGGGCCCTGACCGCACACGCCGTTCTGGTCAAACAGCTGGATCCAGCTGCCGAACAGGCTGGCCTTGCGGATGCCGCCGGTGCCGTCCTTGAAGGGAACCGGCAGGGGAATGGGCGCGATCTGATAAAACACCGCCCGGTCGATCTTGATTTCGCCGGGGAAGGTGAGAAATTCCTGTTTCATGATGTATGATCTCCTTTTGCCGCAAACGGAAAAGAACAACGGCCCCCCGGCGGGACACAGGGTTCTGCCGAGGGGCCGCACGCTCAGTTACACAGCTTCCTTGGAAGCTTTACGCTTTTTCAGCTGCTCTTTGACGATGGGCAGCACCACCGAACCGACGGTGATGATCAGCAGAATGCAGGATACCGGACGGGTGAAGAAAGTGGTCCAGTCGCCCTTGGCAAAGGTCAGCGCCTTGCGGAAGTTGGTTTCCAGCATGGCGCCCAGCACGTAGGACAGCACGAACGGGGTACCCGGAATGCCGGCGTAGCTCATCCAGATGCCCAGGGCAAAGAAGAACAGTCCGATGATCACGTTAGAGATGTTGTAGGTGTCAACATACATGCCCAGCATGCAGATGACCAGAATAGCAGGGTACAGGTAGTGGTAGGGCACATCCAGCAGCATGGGGAACCAGCGAATGCCGAACACCTCGGCCAGCAGGGCAAAGATCGCACCCAGAATGGCTGCCAGGAAGATGACGTTGACCAGAACGGGGTTGGTGCGCTGCAGCAGGGGGCCGGCTTCGATGCCGTGGATGGTCAGGCCGCCCAGCAGCATGGCGGTGGTGCCGTCGCCGGGGATGCCCAGACTGACCATGGGAATGATGGCACCGCCGATGGAGGCGTTGTTGGCAACCTCAGGGGCCCAGATGCCGTCGGGAATGCCGGTGCCGAACTTTTCGGGATGCTTGGAGGAATTTTTGGCAATGGCATAGCTGACCATGTTGGACAGCGCTGCACCCATGCCGGGCAGAAAGCCGATGAACGCGCCGATCAGGAAGGAACGGCAGATATTAAAGATGTTGGAGGTAAAGTCCTCTTTCTGCAAACGGAAGCCGGTCAGCTTGCCGTCAAAGCTAGAAGCCGGGCCTTTTTCGTTGTTGGCATAGTTCATAATGATCATGCCGCCGGCAAAGATACCGATCATGACCACCGACATCGAGAAGCCACCCACCAGATAGATGTTGTCGAAGGTAAAACGGCGGGTGCCCGAAATGGGGGCCATGCCCACCTGAGTGGCCAGCAGGCCCAGACCGGCGCCGATAAAGCCCTTGGCCATGTTGCCCTTCGAGATGGAAACCACTAGGGTGATGGCCATCAGGCCCAGGCCGAAATATTCCCACGGGCCCATCTTGACCGCAAATGCAGCGATGACCGGGCACAGGATCATAGCGATGATCAGCGAGGGCACGGTGCCCATAAAGTTGGCCACGGTGCCGATGGAAAGGGCGCGGGTCGCCTCGCCCTTTTTGGTCATGGGGTAGCCGTCGTAGGTGGTGGCCAGCGACGAGTTGGTGCCGGGAATGCCCAGCAGGATCGAGCCGATGTACGAGCCCGAGCAGCTGCCGACCCAGATGGAAATCAGCAGGGCAAAGGCGTGGGTAGGCTCCATGGTAAACGAGACGGGCAGCAGAATGGTGATGGCCATGGCACCCGACAAGCCGGGAATGGCGCCCAGAATAACGCCCACCATACAGCCGGCAAAGCAGCTGATCAGAACGCCGGGTGTAAACAGAATGGCCAATGCAGCAACTAAATTTTCCATGCAAAGTCCCTCCTCAGAACAGAATGCCCACGGGCAGGCGCAGGCGCAGGATCATCGAGAACAGGCCGTACAGCACAGCGGTTACGATCACCGCGTAAACGACCGCCTTGACCGGGCCGATTTTCAGGTTGTGTTCGGGGTCGTTGCCAAACATCATGCACATCACAAACAGGATGGCCACAGTGGGGATGGGGAAGCCGATCAGGTACATGCCCAGCACATACAGGATCATCACACCCCAAATGGCCAGAAAACGCTTGATGCCCTCTTTGCCCTTTTTGAAGAACGGCTTCTGGGGCTTCTGTTCTTTCAGAATGGTGATCAGGCCGCACAGCACCAGAATGCCGGAGGTGATAAAGGGGAAGGCGCGGGGGCCAACGTCGTTGGCCATGTTGCTTTTGGGCA
>JAFULE010000249.1 GCA_017483235.1 Faecalibacterium sp.
CTGGCCGGCGGCGTGCTGGTCTACGGCATCCCCGAGTTCCGTCTGCCCAAGGCCATCGTGCAGCAGGAGATCGACGGTCTGAAGGCCATGGGCGTGAAGATCGAGACCAACATGGTCATCGGCAAGGTGCTGACCATCGACGAGCTGATGGACGACATGGGCTTTGAGGCCGTGTACATCGCCTCCGGCGCCGGCCTGCCCCGCTTTATGAACATCCCCGGCGAAAGCCTGAACGGTGTGTACTCTGCCAATGAGTTCTTGACCCGTTCCAACCTGATGAAGGCTTATCTGCCCACCAGCAAGACTCCCATTGCCGTGGGCAAGACTGTTGCGGTTGTTGGCGGCGGCAACGTTGCCATGGACGCCGCCCGCAGCGCACAGCGTCTGGGTGCCGAGAAGGTTTACATTGTATATCGCCGCGGCATGGAAGAGCTGCCTGCCCGTAAGGAAGAGGTGGAGCATGCCGAGGAAGAAGGCATCATCTTCAAGACCCTGTGCAACCCCACTGCCATTCAGGGTGACGAGAACGGCTGGGTCAAGAGCATGACCTGCGTGGAGATGACCCTGGGCGAGCCCGATGCTTCCGGCCGCCGCCGCCCCATCGTCAAGGAGAACAGCGAGTTCACTCTGGAAGTGGAGACCGTGATCATGTCGCTGGGCACCAGCCCCAACCCCCTGATCCGTTCCACTACCCCGGGCCTTGAGACCAACCGCTGGGGCTGCATCGTCACCAACGGTGACGACGGCCTGACCAGCCGCGAAGGCGTGTACGCCGGCGGTGACGCCGTTACCGGTGCCGCCACCGTCATTCTGGCCATGGGCGCCGGCAAATCCGCCGCCAAGGCCATTGACGAATACATCAAGAGCAAAAACTAAACCTCATGGCAATTTGGCGGATGCAGCATTGCGCTGCATCCGCTTTTTTGTGCAAAAAACCGCTTGTACTTTTTTGCATCGGTGGCATAATGTAGCTGTACAAACGATTTATTCTGCCTTTTGCAAGGAGGGGATTTGTTATGCCGTTCAAGCAAAAAACCGCAGACCTGACCACCGGGCCTTTGTTTCCTAAAATTATCGTTTTTGCCATGCCGCTGGCCCTTTCTGGCATTTTACAGCTGCTGTTCAACGCCGCTGACGTGGTGGTTGTCGGTCGTTTTGCCGGCAGCCAGGCTTTGGCTGCTGTTGGGTCCACCACCAGCCTTGTCAATCTGCTGGTTAATCTGTTTATCGGCATGTCGGTGGGTGCAAATGTACTTACAGCCCGCGCTTTAGGTGCACATGACCACATTGCCGTAAAAAATACAGTGCACACTTCGGTGCTGCTCAGTTTGATCGGCGGTTTTATTTTAGCTGTCATCGGCGTATGCTTCAGCCGCCCGCTGCTGGAACTGATGGGTTCGCCGGATGATGTGATCGACCTTTCGGCATTGTATCTGCGCATCTTCTTTTTGGGTATGCCGGTCAACATGCTGTATAACTTTGGCGCAGCCTTGCTTCGCGCAGTTGGCGATACACGCAGGCCTCTGTATTGTCTGGCGTTTTCCGGCTGCATCAACGTAGCATTGAACCTTGTTTTTGTGATTGCTCTGCACATGAGCGTAGCCGGTGTAGCCCTGGCCACCATCATCAGTCAGGCAATTTCTGCCGTACTGGTGGTATGGCTGCTGATGCACGAAGAAGGTTCCCTGAAACTGGAATTGAACAACCTGCATCTGCATCCCATGGCTCTGACCCAGATTATGAGCATTGGCATCCCTGCCGGCCTGCAGGGTGCGGTATTCTCATTGTCCAATGTGGTGATCCAGTCGTCCATCAACTCGTTCGGTTCGGTTATTGTGGCAGGTAATTCGGCCGCTTCCAGCATTGAAGGCTTTGTGTACGTTGGCATGAACGCTTTTGCACAGGCAAGCACCACCTTTACCAGCCAGAACTTTGGTGCACGTAAATACGAAAACATCCGCAAGGTGCTGCTGAACTGTTTGCTGTGCGTGTTTATTGTTGGCGCTGTATTGGGTGTGGGTGCAACCATGGGCGGCAACACTCTGTGCGGTATTTACTCCTCTGACCCTGCTGTGATTGCAGCCGGTGTCAATCGCCTTTCGGTCATCTGCCAGCTGTATTTTATCTGCGGTCTGATGGATGTAATCAGCGGCAGTATGCGCGGCATCGGCTATTCGGTGCTGCCTATGGTAGTCAGCCTTGTGGGCAGCTGTGCGCTGCGCCTTGTCTGGGTGGCAACCATCTTCCGGTTTGTGGGCACCGTCAATTCGCTGTACATCAGCTATCCCATCAGCTGGACCCTGACCGCACTCACCCATCTGTTCTGCTTTATCTACGCCATGGGCAAACTGAAAAAAGCCCAGCCCCAAGAACATATCCCGCTGTAAGTAAAAACTCCCCTGCCCGATTGGGCAAGGGAGTTTTCTGCGTTATTGACCGGTCCAGATGAAACGCGGACCACTGTAACCATCGCGGTCCACATGTTCAAACCACATGGACGCCGGGCGAACCCATGTTTCCCGCTCGCCGTACAACGCACGGTATACCACCATAGGCTCACAGCTTTCGCTGTGCTTGGCCAGGCCCAGCACCTGATAGGGCATGCCCTTGAAATGGCGGTAATAACCCGACAGCGGTGTAAGATGCTTTTGCAAGATATACCGGTCGTGGCCGCCGTACATTTCGCGGTGAGCTGCAATGACATAGCCGGCAGCCTGTGCGTTTTGCAGGCTGTAAGGGTTCTGCGGGCTGATGGTACCACAGATGCCCACAATCGCGGGGTCACGCCACTGTTCAGCCAGAAGCATCAGTCTACGCTGCAGTCCATTGCCGCGCAGATCGGGATGAACCGCGGCACTGTCGGCATTGGCCCAGTACTTCCAGTCGCTTGCGGGAATGCCCAGATGCCGGGCATAGTTATGTTCTCCGTCGCCGCAGTAACGCAAAATAAAAAAAGCCATCAATCGCTCGTTCACCCAAACACCGATGCAAAGATCCTTGTTCAGCATTTCACGCAATTCATCTTCGGTATCAGGCAAAAACAGATTCGGGTCAGGCATGGCGGCACGCACCTCATCCTGCAGCCGGCAGTATTCAGCCAGATCCTGCTCGGTACCTTTACGGATCTGTGCCAGTACACCGGCCGGCTTGCCTTTGTATTTTTTCAGAACGATTTCCATACAACATCCCCCGAACCGCAAAATGCGAAGCATTTTTCCATATTATATCACAAACCCCATATCAAAAAAAGCAATTCCATGGTATAATAAACTGAACTATGTGTGTACCCACATAACTGCTATAGGGGGAACCTGTTTTGAAAGATACTGCCTTGGAATCCGCAAGCCGGCTGGGCGGCGCGGTTATCAGCGACCGCGTGGTGGCACGCTTGCTGGATGAAATGCGAACCGGCTGTTTTGGCAGCTGTGACCATCTGCCCGCAGAGATAGAACTGGCTGCCATGCTTGGGGTCAGCCGAACCGTGATCCGGGACGCGCTCAGTGAGATGGAACGTTCCGGTTACATCGAACGTGTACGCGGTATTGGTACTGTGATCAACCGCAGCGTGCTGAATATGCGCAATCGTCTGGATCAGAAGCTGGAATATTACCCCCTGATCCGTTCACTGGGCGGTTACCCCCATGCAGACAGCATTCAGATCCAGCTGGTCAATGCTGACGAAGATCTGGCCAAAAGTCTTGAGATCGCCCCCGGCGACGAAGTGATCTGCATCAAAAAACGGGTGCTGTCGGACAGTTTGCCGGTGATCTATTCCATCAACTATCTGCCGCGCTATCTGTTTGGCAGCCGGGATTACACCCGAATCAACCTCGCCCCTTCGGTGTTCGAGGTTCTGGAAAAGGAATGCGGCCAGCTGGCGGCCAGCAATCTTACCCACATTCGTGCCTGCTGCGGCGATGATTCCATCCGCGCAGCAATGCATCTTTCTCCCGGCGAAGCCTTGCTTTTGCTGGACGAGGTGTGCTTTAACCGGCTGTGCCGGCCCATCATGCGTTCGTTCAGTTATTATACCGATTACTTTGATTTCTCTCTTCTGCGTAAAATGCTGTAAATCAAACGCCCATTTTATCATATTACGGAGGTATCATTCATGCGCCATTTGATCGATCCCTTGGACTTTTCGAAGCAGGAGATCAATGCCCTGCTGGATCTGGCCGATTCCATCTGTGCCGACCCGGCTGCGTACCAGGAGGTTGCCAATCAGAAAAAGCTGGCCACCCTGTTCTACGAGCCATCCACCCGCACCCGCCTTTCCTTCGAGGCTGCCATGCTGAATCTGGGCGGCCATGTGCTGGGTTTCCCCAGTGACAATGTTTCCAGCGCGGCCAAGGGCGAAAGCGTGGCCGATACCATCCGCACCGTATCCTGCTATGCTGACATTGCGGCAATGCGCCACCCCAAGGAAGGCGCCCCGCTGCGTGCATCGCGGTATTCCCGCATTCCGGTGATCAACGCCGGCGATGGCGGCCACCAGCATCCCACCCAGACTATGACCGACCTGATGACCATTCGCGGCCGCAAAGGCCGGCTGGAAAACCTGACCATCGGTCTGTGCGGAGATCTGAAATTTGGCCGCACCGTACACTCTCTGATCAAGACCATGGCCCGGTATGAAGGCATCCGCTTTATCCTGATCAGCCCCAGCGAACTGCGTGTGCCCGACTACATTGTAAAAGATGTTCTGGAAGCCGGCGGCATCCCCTACCGCGAGGTGCTCAGCCTGGAAGAAGCCATGCCCGAGCTGGATATTCTGTACATGACCCGTGTGCAGCGCGAGCGTTTCTTTAACGAGGAAGACTACATTCGCCTGAAGGACAGCTATATTCTTACCGGCAAGCAGATGAGTCTGGCCAAGCCCGATATGGCAGTTCTGCACCCGCTGCCCCGCGTCAATGAGATTGCACTGGATGTGGACGACGATCCTCGCGCCGCTTACTTCCAGCAGGTACAAAACGGCGTGTACGTTCGCATGGCACTGATTATGACCCTTCTGGGGCTGAAAGATCCCAAAGCTGAAAAGGAGGCCAACTGATATGCTGCACATTGATGAAATTCAGAACGGAATTGTGATCGATCACATCAAAGCCGGCACTGCCATTGGCCTGATGGGTTTGCTGGGCATCAAACAGCACACCGGCGCCAGTGTGGCCCTGATTCAGAACGCACGTTCCAACAAAGCTGCCAGCGGCCGCAAAGATATCATTAAAGTGGAGGGCGAATACAGCTGGCTGAATCTGGACGTGCTGGCCTATCTGGACCCCAACATCACGGTAACCATCATTCAGGACGGCAAGCCCGTGAAAAAGGAAAAGCCTCAGCCTCCGCGCCGGCTGGTGAACATTGTGCGCTGCCACAATCCCCGCTGCATTTCTTCCATTGAAGAGGAATGCGAGCAGATTTTTGAGATGAGCTCCAACGGAAAATACCGCTGCATCTACTGCGAGCAGGAACTGACCGTAAAACCTGAATAAACCTGACAGAGAAAGTCCCACTGTATTGCAATCAATACAGTGGGACTTTTTTATACGCAGGCAGGACTTTGCAGCTGCAGCATTATTTCGCCGCTGGCAGAGCAATCGGCAACATACTGCTCCCCCAACTGCATATCGCCCGAAGCAATTCGGTCGGCCACAGCCTGTTCCACCGCACGATCGATCTGATGACGCAGCTCTCGCGCACCGTAAGGCGATTTTGCCTTACAGGCAATTTTTTGCGAAAGCTGTTTTGTATGGGTGATGTGATAGCCATTCTGGGCTGCTCGTTGCTCCAGCTGACAAAGCATTCGATCGGCAATGATGCAAAGTGTATCCTGCGAAAGGGGTTCAAATACGATCAACTCATCCAATCGCCCCACAAGTTCGGGGCGAAAAAAACGTTTTGCCTCTTCCAATGCAAGCTGCGCCTGTTTTTCGATCACAGTTTTTTCGTTGGCGGCAAAGCCAACCGCAGCGCCCTGCCCCGAAAGATGCCGCGCCCCCAGATTGGAGGTGATCAGAATGATCGTGTGAGAAAAATCGGTCTTTCTTCCCTGCGAATCGGTCAAGATACCGTCTTCCAGCACCTGTAGCAGGATGTTCTGGATATCACTGTGCGCTTTTTCGATCTCATCAAACAGCACCACACTGTAGGGCCTGCGGCGTACCGCCTCGGTCAGCTGGCCGCCATCTTCGTGGCCCAGATAACCCGGTGGTGCACCGATCAGTCGTGCCACCGAATGGGCTTCCTGATACTCGGTCATATCAAATTTGAGCAAAGCCTTTTCACTGCCAAACCAATGTTCGGCCAAAGCACGTGCAAGGGCAGTTTTCCCCACACCGGTCGGACCCAAAAACAGCATCGCTCCAATGGGGCGCCGGTGTTCCCGCAGACCAGTACGGCTGCGGCGGATGGCTCCAGCCACTGCACCGACTGCATGACTTTGCCCAACAACCTGTGCAGCCAGTCGCTGTTCCAGCTGCTGCAGCCGTTCCCTCTCCGCTTCGGTTACTCGCTGCACCGGTACACCACTGCTTTGTGCCACTACCTGTGCCAGCCGGTCAAGGGTCAAACAGGCGTTGTATCTGCCTTGCTTCTCTTTTTCGATCCTTGATGCAGCACAGGCCTGATCCAGCAAATCAATGGCCTTATCCGGTAAATATTTACCCGGCAAATATCGAATGGACAGATCCACCGCTGCCCGGATGGCTTCTTCGGTAATTTCCACACCATGGTAAACCTGATACCGGGGTGCCAGACCCGTCAGAATATCGATTGCTTGCTCCCGGGTAGGCTCATCCACCGAAACGCTGCCGAATCGCCGTTCCAAGGCAGGATCCTTCTGAATATTTTTGCGGAATTCATCAATTGTGGTGGCACCGATCAGCTGCAGTTCGCCTCGTGCCAGAACCGGCTTCAAAATGCTAGCCGCGTCAATTGCCCCTTCTGCCGCACCGGCGCCCACAATGGTGTGCATCTCATCCACAAACAGAATGGACGCCCTGTCCCGTACCAATTCCTCCAGCAGGTTCTTGAACCGTTCTTCAAAATCGCCGCGATATTTTGTACCTGCCACCAGACTGGCCATATCCAGCGACAGCAGCCGCTTGCCCTTGAGCGCTTCCGGTACATCACCGGATGTAATGCGCTGTGCAAGCCCTTCGGCAAGCGCCGTTTTTCCCACGCCCGGCTCGCCAATGATACAGGGGTTATTTTTCTGTCTGCGGCACAGAATCTCGACCATTCGATCAAGTTCTTTTTCCCGACAAAACAAGGGATCCAACTGATTTTCGGCAGCGCGGCGGGTCAGATCACGGCAATACCGATCGCTGGGGCGCGAGCCGCGGCTAGGCGCCGCTGCGCGTGGCTGGGCCGGAATAATAAGTTCCCCGGTCAGATGCCGGCATTCTTTCGCCACATCGCTGATCTCGACCCCCAGCGAAGCCATGATGGTACAGGCGGTACATTCCTTGTCTTCCAGCATGGCGCACAAAAGATGCTCAGGCCCCGCTTTCAGCTGATGCGCCTTTTTTGCCCCAAGGGCTGCATAATCCATGGTTCGTTTGATTTCGGGGGAAAGCTCGCCCGAAAAAGCAAATAAGCTTCGATCTGTACAGCAGCTGTTCAGTTTTTCCCGTATTTTACCGGAGCTGAGCTTATGCTCGGATAAAAAACGGCCGGCAACACTGTATTCTTCCTGTGACAGTACATAAAGTAAATGACCGGTATCGGCCTCTTTACAGCCCATACGCCCCGCTGTCTTAATCGAACGTCGGATCAGCTTTGCAGCGGTTCGTGTAAAATTCTGATATTGATTCAACCTGTTTTCCCTCCCTGTCGGCGACAGTAAAAGTATAGGTCTGCTTTACAATAAATAAACCCCTTGCGGCACACTGCATTGTGCACCGCAAGGGGTTCAGAGTTCTTACTTTGTCTCTTTCAGGTATACATTGGTCACCGGCACCGCAAAGTCCACACCGTTCTGCCGCATCAGATCCATAATCTGCAAATTCAGATCCCCCTGAATCTGCAAAAACTCGGCGTATTCCGGAGTTTTGATGTAACAACGCAGCATAATGTTGATGCTGCTGTTATCGAATCCGGTAAGCCGGACGATCACCGAATCCTCAAATACACGCTCATCACCGGTCAGCAGTGTCTGCAGATCAGCAATCAGTCTTTCGATGCGGGCGCGGTCTGTGGTATACGGCACACCCAGAGTAAAACTGAACATACGCTTGGTACGTTTGGTGCCATTGTTCAGCACTGCACTGCTTACCGAAGAGTTGGGCAGCACATACAGGCTGTTATCCAGCGCACGGATCTTGGTGGAACGGAAGGTAATGTCCTCCACACTGCCTTCCACCGCATCAATTTTTACCCAGTCACCCACCTGAAACGGACCTTCCAGCAAAATGACAAGACCGCTGACAAGGTTTGCAGCGGTATCCTGCGCCGCAAGTGAAATGGTCAGACCCACAAGGCCAACACCGGTGATCAGGCTGGTTACGTCAAAGCCCAGCTCGTTGATGATGATCAAGGCGGCAAAGGCAGCCACGAAAGCCTTATAAACCTTGCTCAGGAACATGGACAGGGTTTTGTTTGTACCCAGTTCCATCTGATTCTGCGCACTGTCCAGCAGCAGATCGCACAGCTCAGACGAGCGCCACAAACCTATCGCTGCCAGGGTCACCAACAGAATACGATATACCATGGTGAGGTACTCGGGCATCTTTGCGGCAAACCCAGCCCACGGCAAGGTGCACAGAGCCAGATACACACCGGTGCAAGAGATCAGGCGAGGCAGCGGCATTTCAAAACCATGCAGCAGAATCAGCACACCCCGAAACGGCGATTCAGCCTCTTTCAACGTATGAATTTTTTTCAGCCAGCGGCGCACCAGACGGCTGATCAGATCAAACAGCAACGCAAACACCACCGCTGCCACAAGGTGCAGCAGCACGGCGGATGTTCCCTCGAAATGTTGCGAAAACACAGTATATTCCAATTTATTAAAATCAAGCATTACAATAAAACGCTCCTCTCTGCAAGCACATTCTACCATGTTTTTTCAAAAGCGCAAAACATTACGGTTGCAATTTACAATTATTTTACTATAATAGTATCAGAAAGTGCGTTTCAGGGCGGGGTGAGATTCCCCACCGGCGGTATAGCCCGCGACCACTCTGCTTACAGAGTGCTGACACCGGTGAAATTCCGGGGCCGACGGTATAGTCCGGATGGTAGAAACGGCAGGCAAGGTAGCTTTGTTTGTTGGCCCTGTTGTACTGTTTTTGTACAGCAGGGCTTTTTATATTTTGCCTTCCAAAGCGTGAACGGCTTTCGCAATATAATTGGGGCTAAACGCCCGGGAGGTATTTTACCATGAGACGAACCAAAACCCGTGATCTTGTTGTGGCAGGCATGCTCAGCGCCATTGCTTTTGTGCTGATGTTTATGGATTTTCCTCTGCCGATGCTGATCCCCGCTTTTATCAAGATGGACTTTTCCGATCTGCCGGCACTGCTGGGGGCTTTTTCGCTGGGGCCTGTGTACGGCATCATCATCAGCCTGATGAAAAATCTGCTGCACATTCTGATCCGCGGCACCTCCACCGCCGCTGTGGGTGAACTTTCCAACTTCATTCTGGGCGCTATTTTCGCCTATGTGGCCGGTATCATCTACAAGCGGATGCGCACCCGTAAGGGCGCTTTGATCGGCGCGGTTGCCGGTACGCTGGCCATGGCAGTGATCAGCGTGCCTTCCAACTACTACATCACCTACCCCGCCTACAGCAAATTCTACGGTCTTCCCATGGAAACGATTCTGAGCATGTATCAGGCCATTCTGCCTTGGGTGGACAATATTTTCGAATGCCTTGTGGTATTCAATCTGCCGTTCAACTTTATGAAGGGTATTCTGGATGTGATCCTCTGCTTTATGATCTACAAGCCGCTTTCTCCGCTGCTGCACGGCAAGCGTCACTGAATTGTATAGCACAAAGCCCCACAGCGAAGCTGTGGGGCTTTGTCTATGGTTGATTATTCTGCGGCACGAAGGGCACGAATGTCATCCCCCAGGAAGACAAACGGCTCGCAGCTGCCCGAAAGGCGGCTGGAGATTTTTTCGGTATACCGTTTTTCCAACACCGCGCCATCGGTGATATTGGTGGTGAAAATAGTGGGCCTGCGGGCGGCCATCCGGTTATTCAGCAGGGTGTAAAATACGCTGATCATGTAAGGGGAAACCATTTCGGTGCCAAGATCGTCCAGAATCAGCAGATCGGCACCGGTTACCGCGTCGATCAACGCCTCCTTTTCGCCGGTGGGGTCGTTATCGAAATGCAGTTCCTCTACCCTGCCGAAAAAGTCCGGGCTGGAAATGTAAATCACGTCATAGCCCTTGTTCAGCACCTCACCAGCAATGGAAAGCGCCGCATGGGTTTTGCCCAAACCGGCATTGCCAAACAGCAGCAGATTTGCGCTGTCATGGTCGAAGTCTTCAGCATACGCCCGCAGATCATCCAGGAGCTGCTGCATATAGCGCCGCTGATTGCGCCCGGTAACCGGGTCTTTGCGGTCGGGGTAATAGCGCAGTTCCATGGTGTCAAAGCTTTGAATGGAAAGCGACGAAAGCTCTTCGATCTCCTTACGACGCATTTCTTTCATCAAGGTTACCACACAGCTGCAGGTCTCGCCGTTCAATGTGCCGGTGTCCTTGCATTTTTTGCAGGTAAACCGCGGCTCAAGCCAATCGGCCGGGCGGCCGCTTTCGGCCAGAAGCCTTGTCATCTTCGCCTTTGCTTCCTTCAGCTGTTCAAGCGCCTGCCCGGACGCTGCACCGCTGGCGCCGCACATAGCGGCACGAATGCCGCAGGCACGGAACTCCTCTTCGGCCTGCTTCAGCCCCGGAACCGCCGCATAGGTATAGGCGCGTTCGTCTTCACTGCGGACGCGGGCAGCCTGACGACGTGCCGCCACCGTTCGTATGGCGGTTTGATACAGTTCCCGTTTTGTGCGCATAATCTCAATCCTTTCTCTTCAGGCGGCGGGTACGCTGCGCAGCGCCCTGCAAAAAGTCGTTGCCGCTGGGGGTATCGCGGTCCACACGAATGTTTCGGCTGACCGGGCTTTGCACTGCGCCGCCGCCGCGTACCTCGTGAATGGTACGCAGGCCTTTGGCGTGCCAGCTTTTCAGGATACCGTTCAGATACCACACATCCTTTTTGATGCCGGCCTGCAGGGCAGCTTCCTGCACCATATCGTCGTTGTAACCGTAGTTTTCATACCAGCGGGCAATGGCTTTTTTCTCGCCAAGGGTCAGGCTGTCCTGCCCAACCAGAGTGCCGACAAAAG
>JAFULE010000250.1 GCA_017483235.1 Faecalibacterium sp.
CACCGACCACCGCAATACACCCAGCCATGATCACACAGCCCACACAGGGGCAAAGGCCGTCGGTGTCGGCCAGCAGCTCGGCCGAATTGACCAGCCAGAGCATCAGTCCAAAACTGAACAGGTAATACCACCAGCCGGCCGGCTGCCAATAGCCAAGCCCCGGCAGCCAAAATGCGGTGTTTAATCCGCCGCTGAGATGCAGCGCAGTAAAAAACAGGCTGATCACCACCGACTGCAGGGCCAGCTTCAGCGCCCAGAACAGGCCGCGGCCATTTTTGCGCAGCATGCGGCACAGATCATCGGCCAGACCGATGAGGGCAAAGCCCAGTGCAGCGGTGGTTGCCATGGTGCCCCGGGCGCTCTGGCCCAGATCGGTCAGCAGCGGTTCCAGCGTACGCACCCCGGCACTTGCCAGCACCACACCGGCCAACGTGCCCACAATCACGCAGACACCGCCTAAAGTAGGCACCGCCCGGCTTTTTACCTGCCAGGCAGGGCTTTGGCTTGCGGTTTCGGGGTGGCGCGCCCGCAGCTGCGCCAGCGCAGGCAGCAGCAACGCAACAGCGGCCAGGGTGACCAGAAAGCCCACCAGCGCCGCGATCAATAATGCATAACGTGCCATTTGGTTGCCTCAAACAATCAGATTTGCCGCAGATAGAAGTTACGCTTCCCTGCCCCGGGCCGCATAAAAGGGCTTAAGGGCGTTTTCCAGCATCATGCTGCGGCTGCCCTTGACCAGCACAGCGTCACCGGGCTGGGCCCACTGCAGCAGCTGCTGTGCCGCCTGCTCGTAGCTGGCGGCATGCACGGTGCATACCCCAAGCTGTGCAGCGGCTTCGGCGGTCAGACGGGCGGCCTCGCCATAGGTGATCAGATGGGTAACCCCCAGCTGTGCGGCCTGCACACCGGCGGTGTGGTGGGCCTGCCGGGTAACAGCGCCCAGCTCCAGCATATCGCCCAACAGGGCAATGCGTTTTTGACAGGGGTACTCGCTGAACATTTTGAGCGCGGCCAGCATGCTGTCGGGGTTCGCATTGTAGCAATCCTCAATCACATCCACCCCGCCACAGCGTACCAGATGCTGGCGCATGCCGGTCTGTTCAAAACCGGCAAGGGCGGCAGCGGCGCGGGCGGCGTCCAGCCCCAGCCGGGTGGCTGCCGCATAGGCGGCCAGTGCATTGTATACATTGTGCCGCCCCATGGCGGGGATGGTCACATCAAACCGGCCGTACTGTGCATCCGCAATAACAAAGCGGGTGGTGCCGCCGGGCATAGCTTCGATGGCCTCGGCACGCACGTCGGCAGCGGTATCTTCCAGTGCGTACCACACCGGGCGCACGTGGGCAGGCAAAGCCGCGCCGCGCAGGTATTCATCGTCGGCATTCAGCGCAAGGGGGGCGCCTTCGGGCAGGCCGGCGCAGATTTCCAGCTTTGCTTTCAGAATATTTTCCCGGCTGCCCAGTGTTTCCATGTGGGATACGCCAATGCAGGTGATAATGCCTGCATCCGGCTTTGCACAGCGGGCCAGCCGTTCAATCTCGCCCAGTGCACTCATGCCCATTTCGATCACCGCATATTCGGTGGTATCGGCAAGGCGCAGCAGAGTGCGGGGCATGCCCAGTTCGTTGTTCTGGTTGCCCTCGGTTTTGATGGTTTCGCCAAAGGCGGACAGCACTGCGTGGCAGAACTGCTTGGTGGTGGTTTTGCCCACACTGCCGGTAACGCCCACCATCACCGGATGATAGGCCGCGCGGTAGTTTTCGCCGATCTGCATCATGGCGCGGTAGCTGTCAGGGCAAAGCACCGTTTTTTCGGCCGGGACACCCTCGACCGGGTGATTCAACACCACATAGTCGCAGCCGGCCGCCACACACTGGGCGGCAAAGTCGTGCCCGTCGAACCGGGCGCCGGGGAAAGCCACAAACACGCTGCCCGGTCGGGCCTGACGGCTGTCGGTGGTAACAAGGTCGATCCACTGGCTGCCCACAGTGCCCTGCAGGCCGCGCAGCAGACGATCGGCGGGTGTTTTTTGCATAAAAGTTCGCTCCTTTTCAGGGCTATGGTTGTTCGGCGGAAGAAGCCGGCTCGGTTACGGCCGGGCCGCAGGTCAGGGTGACAACGGTGCCCATCTCGACACTTCGGCCGGTGGCCACGCTCTGCTTGAGCACCACACCGTTGGCATCGCCTTCGATGATGCAGTTCAAACCGGCGGCCGAAAGCATCTGCTGGGCAAAGTCAACCGGTTTGCCCTCCACACCGGGGGTGGTGACCTGACGGCCGCCGCTGTCGCTGGTGTAGATATACACGGTGGTGCCGCCTGCCACCTTGGTGCCCGCATAGGGGTACTGGTAGGTGACCAGCGCGGCGGTGTTGTCCACACCGCTTTCTTCCACCAGACGGTGCTTCAGGCCGGCACGGTTCAGGGATACCTGGGCGTTGCTCCATTCCTTGCCCACAAGATTGGGTACCTTAACGGTGGTTTTGGTCAGGTCGTTGCCATCGGTGGACAGGCCCAGATAGGGGGCCACCTCGCTGATGATGTTGCCCACCACCGGCGCAGCCAGAATGGAGGAATAGTCGGTTTTGGCGTTGTTGGGGTCATCCAGCATGACATACACCAGAATTTCGGGGTCGTCGGCGGGCAGCATGGCGGCAAAGGAAGCCACCTTTTTATAGTCGCCGTCCTCGCGGCGGTCCATGTTCAGCTGCTCGGAGGTACCGGACTTGCCGCCGATGCGGTAGCCCGCCACATAGGCGTTGTAGCCGCCTTCGGTGGTGGTGCCGTCGCCCACTTCGTATTCCAGAATATAGTTCAGCTGCTGGCTGACCGTTTCGCTTACCACCTGCCGCTTGACGGTGGTGGTGGTTTCCTGCACAACGTTGCCGCTGGCATCGGTAATGCGGTCGACCAGATAAGGGGTAACCAGATACCCGCCGTTGACGCAGGCCGCCAACGCCGTGCACATCTGCAGCGGGGTGACTGCCATCGCCTGACCAAAAGCCGACGAAGCCAATTCGGTGTCACCCATCTGGCTGGCGGTATAGTGCTGGCTGGTCTGCATCTCGTAGGGCAGATCAACGCCGGTGGGCTCGGTAAAACCGAAGGCGTTGTAATAGTCGTAGAAACGATAGGGGCCCAGACGCTGGCCCAGCTCGATAAAGTAGATATTGCAGCTGTTGCGCAGGGCCAGAGCCATTTCCTGTGCACCGTGAGTCTTTTTGTTGGCGCAGTGGTACACGTGGTCGGCCACCGCGTAATAACCCTTACACTCGTTGGCACTTTGCAGGGTGGCATAGCCCGAATCCAGACCGGCGGCAGCGGTGATCACCTTGAACACGCTGCCGGGGTAGTACAATTCGGTGATGGCCTTGTTCTTCCACTGGATGGCGCGATAGGTGCCGGTATAATCGTATGTTTCGTCAAAGATCTTATTGCCTTTGTTGTCGGTGTAAAATACACCGTTTTCATCTTTTTTCCACTGGCCGTACAACTCGCTTTCGGCCCGCACCAGTTCGGCAAAATAATCCTCGTACAGCACCACATAGGGCTGGTTGGGGTCAAAGTCCGGCTTAGTGGCCATAGCGTACACCGCACCGGTTTTCACGTTCATTACAATGGCGCAGCCGCGGTTTTCCACCGTGTTGGCATAAACCGCTTCGTTCAGGTACCGCTCGACAATCTCCTGAATATTATTATCCAGCGTAAGGTGCAGATTGTAGCCGTCCTGCGCGGCATAGGTGACCGCCTGATCGTTGTCCACCTCGGCGCCGAAGGCGTTCATGATGGTGGTGCGGCGGCCGTTCATGCCGG
>JAFULE010000251.1 GCA_017483235.1 Faecalibacterium sp.
AATCGAACACCTTGGCAGGACCTGAGAACTTCCAGATACTTTCGTCTACACCAGCTGTTTTCACGACACAACCATCACAGATGGCATAACGATAAAGGAACTGGCCGCAGATGTTGCCGGGGCTATGGATGCGCTGGGCATCACAAAGGCCGACATATTTGGGGTATCACAGGGCGGAATGATTGCGCAGTATCTTGCCATCGACCGTCCTGATTTAGTCAATAAGCTGGTTCTGGCGGTTACCCTTGCACGGAATAACGATACGGTCAAAGTTGTCATTCAAAATTGGATCCAACTGACCGAGCAGGGAGATATCAGGCAGTTGGTTGAGGATATGGCGGTTAAAATGTATTCGGAGGAGTACGTAAAACGGTATAAACCTTTTATGCCGCTTTTGACCGTGCTGCAAAAACCAAAGGATCCTCAGCGTTTTCTTGCTCTGGCAAAATCCTGCCTGACCTGCAATACATACGAGCAGCTGGACAAAATCCGCTGCCCGGTATTTGTAATTGGCGCAAAACGGGATCAGATCGTTACAGGGGCGGCATCAGAGGAAATTGCCCGGAAGCTTTCGTGTCAGCTGTACCTGTACGAAACACTGGGTCATGCGGCATATGAAGAAGCCGCAGACTTTAATAAAAGGGTCTTCGATTTTCTTCGAAAGCAGGAAGAATGACCCGGATTTCAAAAAGTTTGTCTAATGCCCACAGGGTAGATTCAGAATACAGAAATACATCAAATTTCATATTTGGGAGGTGCTCGGATGAAACAGGTAAATTTAGGTACTACCGGCGTAAAGGTATCCGCCATCGCGATGGGGTGTGCCAGAATGGGTCTGATCGAGGTGCAGCAGGCGGCTAAAAATATCGCCAACGCCTTGGAGCAGGGGGTAACCTACTTTGATAATGCCGATATCTATTCCGATGGCAAGGGTTCAGCTGAAACGGTATTTGGTCAGGCGTGGAAGCTGTTGGGCATCGACCGCAGCAGTATGATGATCCAATCGAAGTGTGGTATTGTACCGGGTGTGATGTATGACCTTTCCAAAGAGTACATCATCCATGCGGTAGAAGGCTCGCTCAAGCGGCTGCAGACCGATTATCTGGATACTCTTGTGCTGCATCGGCCGGACATGCTGATGGAACCGGAAGAGGTAGCTGCCGCGTTTGATGAGCTGCAGCGTGCAGGTAAGGTGCGTTACTTCGGTGTTTCCAATATGAACCCGATGCAGATCGAACTGCTGAAAAAATGCGTCAAACAACCGCTGGCGGTGGATCAGATGCAATTCAGTGTGGCGCACGCTTCCATGATCCGCAGCAGCATGGAAGTGAATATGCTCACCGACGGTGCGGTTGTGCGCGACGGCAGCGTGCTGGATTACTGCCGCGTAAAGGATATTACCGTTCAGGCGTGGTCGCCGCTGAAACGTGTTGGGCGTGGGATGTTCCTGCAGGACGAAGAGTTTGCAGCGCTGAATCATGTACTGGCTGAGATCGGTGAAAAGTACAATATCACACCGGCTGCTGCCGCAATTGCTTGGCTGCTGCGGCACCCGGCCGGCATTCAGGTGTTGATTGGTACCACAAAGCCGCAGCATTTCAATGAGATCTGCAAAGCGGCCGATGTTCAACTTACCCGTCAGGAATGGTATCGCATCTATCTGGCGGCAGGGAACATCCTTCCGTAAGAAAAATATCGTGTGTCCTCTAAAAGCCTCGGGCTAATGTTACAGCCCGGGGCTCTCTATGTTTTGAAGACATTATCGTGGCCCTCTTAAAAAAAGAAATTGGTAAAAAATGGAAATAACCATTGCACAAAATGGAAATATATGGTATAATTACCATCGTTAAGGGAGTTACAACATTCTGGAGGAACAAACGATGGAAAAGATCAAGTTTTTGATGTCTGATACGGGAAGCGAAACCACAGCACATTGCCGCACTGCACTGGAGCAAAAAGGGGTTGAGGTAACAGTTGTGGAAAAAGACGGCCAGAAGGTGCTGCAAAAGATGCTGGCGGTACGTCCGCGTGCAGTTTTGCTGGACGCCTTTATGCCGGGGCTGGATGCCATTACGGTCAAGCAGCGATACAACGCAGCAGGCGAGACCAATACAGCCTTTTTTGTTACCGGTGCTTTTCAGAATGAACAGGTGGAGCAGGAACTGCTGGATGCCGGCTTCTCGTTTTACTTTGTCAAACCCTTTGATGAAAATGTACTGGTAAACCGCGTGTTGAAAACTGCCGCTGGCAGCGAACGCCGGCAGCGTTCCAGTGTGGTGGGCAGCGACGAGCTGACCGTAACCGAGATCTTGCACCAGATCGGTGTGCCTGCCCACATCAAGGGGTATCAGTTCTTGCGCGATGCCATTCTGCTGACCATGGAAGACAACGAGTATATCAACGCGGTTACCAAACGGCTATATCCCGAAATTGCTAAGCGTAATGGTACTACCGCAAGCCGGGTCGAGCGTGCCATTCGCCACGCTATTGAAGTGGCGTGGGATCGCGGAGATGTGGATACCCTCAACAGTTATTTTGGCTATACCATTCACAACCTGCGCGGTAAACCCACTAACAGCGAATTCATTGCCATGATCGCTGACAAGATGCGGTTGGACAAAAAGCAGCGTCGGGCATAAGCAAAACAAACAGTCCTTCTGCAACAAAACAGTGCACCACCTTAAAAACAAAAGGGATACGATTTTATCCCAAACGCTTTTTTGTGATGCACTGTTGTGCTGGCGGCAATGCAGCTGATATACTATTCCTATCAGTTATTGTTGCTGCCATGCAGAGGTTTTTTATGAAGCATTATACGGTCGAAAAACGCTATATCCCATCGTCAGGTGGAAAGATGAAGTTGCTGGTGCTGCGCCCTGTCCGCAGCGCAAAGCCACGGCAGAATACGCCGGGCATTTTGTGGATCCACGGTGGCGGCTATGCCACCGGTATGGCTGAAATGATTTATATGTCTCGCGCTGTTGATCTTGTCAAAAAATACGGTGCGGTTGTGGTAACCCCGGAATACCGTCTGGCGGGTAAGATACCTTATCCGGCCGCGCTGGAGGATTGCTATGCATCGCTGTGTTATCTGAAACAAAATGCTTTCGAGCTGGGCGTTGCTTCGGACAAAATTATGGTGGGGGGAGAAAGCGCCGGCGGTGGCCTGACCGCAGCAGTATGCATGGCTGCCCGTGACAGGGGACAGGTAAACATTGCTTTTCAGATGCCGCTTTACCCTATGCTGGATGACCGTGACACGGAATCTTCCCGCGATAACCATGGCATTTCGTGGAACACCCGGCGTAATCATGCGGCATGGAAGCTGTATCTGCGCGGCATAAAGGGGGCGCCGCCGCCTTATGCTGCCCCGGCGCGGCAGACTGACTATGCCGGGCTTCCGCCAGCCTATACCTTTGTCGGCGACCGTGAGGCCTTTTACTGCGAAACCTTAACCTATATCGAAAACCTGCAAAAAGCCGGCATTCCGGTAGCGGTGGATGTGTATCCCACCGGGTTCCACGCTTTTGATATGTTATTGCCGTTCCGAAAAATCAGCAAGCAGGCCATTACTGCCTTTGAAGCGCAGTATCTATACGCTGCGGAACACTACACAGCGCCTCAAAAAGAATAAACCTGAAGCGATACGGCAGTAAAAAACAATAACCCCGTGGGCTTTCTGAATTTCGGAAAGCCCACGGGGAATCTTTTTGCTTAGTTACAGATCTGCATAGGTAAGCAGCTTTACACCGTTTTCCTCGCACCATTTTGGAGTCTCGGGGTTGATGGCAAAGGCCACCTCCAGCGCGCGCTGGGTAGTAATGTAAGAAGTATTCATCACATATTCGTCCACATAGCCCGGATGCAGCACCATCAGCATGGCTTCATCCTCGGCAAAGTCCTGTGCCATGGCTTTCTTCATGCTTTCCATGGGGTTGTAATCGGCGTTGCCGCTGTCCATGCTGAACTTGAAGTAGGTGCTGCCCACCTTGGGGCCGCGCTTGGGGTCGAACTGCAGGAATTCCACGCCATATTTGGCTGCCACAATGGCCAGTGCCTTGTTGAAATTGGCACTGGGTACGGCGTGTGCTTCCACCATGTAGGGCTTTTTGCCGATCAGCTCTGCCAGACGCAGATACTGGGCTTCCACCTCCATCACAACCTCGTCCAGAACAACAAAATCTTCCTTGGCTTCGCGGTACAGGCTCTTGTCCTTGAATTCCTCGCCATCCACAAGGCTGGGGATCAGCTTGGGATCGGTCAAGGGCTTGCCCTGGCAGATGTTGGCGTGCACGGTAAAGGTCACATCGGTGTCGTCCAGCAGGCGTACGCCGTGCTCGGCCCACTTCATGTTGGGCATTACGCCTACGCTGCGCACAATGCCATCCTTTACGGCACGGGCAATGCCGTAGTTGACAGCTTCGCAATAGCCAAGATCATCGGCCCGGATCAACAGTTTTTTCATAAAGCAAGTCCTCCGTTTACAATAATATCTTTATCTTTTATTGTAAAAGCGGCAAAATAGCTTGTCAAGTAAAAGGGATGGATTTGTGGATTGACGCTGCTGCCGCTTCTATTTTATAATGAAAGCGCAATTCATTTTTATATTGTAAGGGGCTTGTGGTATGGCTGAACAGATCATGAAAAACATCTACCGTCTTCCGGTGACACTGGAGGGCAGCCCTTTGAAAGAGCTGAATACTTATTTAATCTGCGGCGGCAAACGCAATCTGCTGATTGATACCGGCTACCGTACCGAGTCCTGCCGAAAGGCGTTGTTCGATCAGCTGGCGCTGTTTGGTCTTGGCCCGGGCGATGTGGATGTGCTGCTGACCCACCTGCATGCCGACCACTCCGGCCTTGCCACCGAAGCGACCGGAAGCACCGGCACCATCTACATCAGCAAACAGGACAGCAGTATTTTTGGCTCGGAATACGCATGGCAGCAGTATCGTGCACGCAGCGACGAGCGTATGCGGCGTGAGGGGTTTCCTCAGGAACTGATTGCAGCCATGTCTTACGTCAGCCCAAGCCGCTCGGCCGCTGCACCCCGCAACGTTCCCCATGTATGTCTGCAGGATGGGGAGGTACTGCAGGCAGGCGAATACACCCTGCAATGTGTACTTACCCCCGGGCATACACCAGGGCATCTGTGCTTCTGGATGGAAGAGCAGAAAACGATGTTTCTGGGTGACCATGTGCTGTTCGATATCAGCCCCAACATCACCTACTGGGATGGTTTTGAGGATGCACTGGGCAATTACCTGCAAAGTTTGGAAACCATCCGTGCCTACGATGTGCAAACCGCCCTGCCTGCCCACCGGGGCAGCGGTCAGATGCATCAGCGCATCGACGGCCTGATTGCTCATCACGACCGCCGCCTGCAGGAAACGGTGGCCATCGTGCACGAAAATCCCGGCATCAATGCTTATGATCTGGCGGGTAAAATGCGCTGGCGTATTCGTGCCCGCAACTGGCAGGAGTTTCCCACCATGCAAAAATGGTTTGCAGTGGGGGAGACCATTGCTCATCTGGATTATCTTGTGCTGCGCGGGCAGCTGCAGCGCCGCGAAATTAACGGTATGGCCGCCTATTATGCAGAATGATCATCACGAAAAAGCACCGCCGTCAGTTGACAGCGGTGTTTTTTCTGTTTTATTCAGCACTGTTTTGCTGCAGCTGGATGGGGAGAATATCATCGATGCGAATGGTTGTTCCATGGACAAAGCTCAGGGTGCGTGCGGTCAGATCCAGCCTGCGCAGCTGACCGCCGGTTTGGATGTACCTGCCGCCGGCTTTGCGCTGGTCGGCCACAAAATGAGTCACCGTTATGGTGGGGCGTGCGGGGGCAATCTCACACAGATGCTGCACCATTTCATTCAATGCAGCCTGTTCTTCTTCGCCCGGGGTCAGCTTTTGGTCGGTCAGACGGGCGGTTTCGTCGATTGCTTCATCATATCCGGTCAAGGCGGCAAAAGGCGAAAACTGTGCGGCCCGATCCGCCATCGGTTTGCGGGCGTGTTTTTTCGAAGTGGGGTGGGGCAGATGAATGATATCGTCGTATCTGCTTGTTGACTTCATAATGGATCTCCTCAAGCACTCAGGCTTTATGCCCGCCGATCTGCTCGTTCCGGTCTTTAGTGGTGGCGCCTTCCTGCAGGTTCATCCCTTTCAGGATGGCGTTTTTGCCGTATTTCTCCTGAATCGAAAGCATTGCCCGCTGCATCCGCTTTTCTTTTTCCAAGGCGGCATTTTCCCGAGCTTGTCGCTGTTTCTGTGCTTCATAATCGGTAAACAGGTCCAGCTGCTCTGTGGTATTCTGTGCAATCTGCGCGGCTTCGGTCTCGGTAATTACATGATTTGCTGTAACGTTGAGTCGCTTTACAAGCAGGTTGGGGTCAGTAATTCGGTCATACAGCTGCATTACGTCCTAGGTGATCAGCCGGGTAGAGGAATGATGCCTGCCCAGATTGGCCGTACCATGGGCGTGCTTCGGGATTCTTCGCCCGTACATATCAATGGTGACCGGGCCATGATAGTGTGCCTTACGGGATGGATCGGTCAGATTTTCAATATCATAGCCTACGGTCAGGGTCAACTGATCGGTTACAAGACCTTTGCGCACCAGTTGTAGTACCAGAAGGTCGGTCATCTCCCGTACGATCAGCTTGGTCTGGTCGAAATCGCAGGCGCAATGCAAAACCTGCCCCGAACCAAGGCTATTGGTGCTGGGCTTGTAGGCTTTGATGTCCGCAATGGTACAGGGCTCCCAGCCCCAGGCGTGGTCGATCAGAAATTCTGCATTCACACCGAACAAACGATATAATAGATCTTCGTTGCAGCCTGCCCCTTCTGCGCTGATGGAACAGCGGGCGATATCGCCCATGGTGTAAAGCCCGAAGCTTTCCAGCTTTTTGGCGTATCCTCGGCCCACCCGCCAGAAATCGGTCAACGGGCGGTGATCCCACAGCTGGCGGCGATAGCTCATCTCATCCAGCTGTGCAATGCGCACCCCGTCCTTGTCGGCGGGAATGTGTTTCGCCACAATGTCCATGGCCACTTTGGCAAGATAAAGGTTGGTGCCGATGCCGGCTGTGGCGGTGATGCCGGTGGTGCGCAGTATATCCATCAGAATGGTGCGGGCAAACTCATGCGGGGTCTGACGTGCAGCAAACAGATAATTGGTGGCATCGATAAAAACCTCGTCGATGGAATAAACGTGGATATCCTCGGGCGCCACATACTGAAGATAGATGTTATAGATACGGGTGCTGTATTGCATGTAAAGTGCCATGCGGGGTGGGGCAGTGATGTAGTCGATGGCAAGGGCAGGGTTGGCGGCAAGCTGTACTGCGTCAGATGACGCGCCGGTCAGCTGTCTGCCGGGGGCGTTCAGTCGCCGCAGAGCATTGGCCTGTCGAACCTTCTGCACCACCTCAAACAGACGTGCTCGGCCAGGAATGCTGTGCACCTTCAAAGAGGGGGAAACGGCCAGACAGATGGTTTTTTCGGTACGGCTGGGGTCAGCCACCACCAGATTGGTGGTCAGGGGGTTCAGCCCGCGCTCGATGCATTCGACCGAAGCGTAGAACGACTTCAGGTCGATGGAAATATATGTTCTTTCGCCCATGGCTGCACCTCCTGTCCGGGATATATTTCTATTATACTCGCAAAGTGTCCGATAGTCAGGATTTTGGCGGAATTTTCAGAAAAACAAAATCAAATGGAGGACTTTACTTATTAACTTCAAGATTATAAAATGAAATAAAATATACAAAAAATGTAGGGATAAACGATACCCCAAAAGCACTATTTCCAGAAAGTAGGAAGACAGCCACGGTGCAGAGAAGGTAGGCGAGCATATGCAGGTTTTACAAGCAACAATCGGGCAGATGCTGGTGTTGTTTTCGCTGATGCTGATGGGCTTTGTCTTGAAAAAGGTAAAAGCCATTCCGGACGACTCTTCTGTGGTGCTGTCGAAGCTTGAAAACAATCTGTTTGTTCCCGCACTGGTGCTGGGCACCTTCATGGAAAATTTCCGGGTGGACAAGCTGAGCACCGCAGGGCAGTTGTTCCTGATCAGTTTTCCCATCTGCTTCGTTATGATGTTTCTGGCAGTGATCGTTTCAAATTGCTGTTCCAA
>JAFULE010000252.1 GCA_017483235.1 Faecalibacterium sp.
CCGGCGATGGTGCCGGCGTCCTTGGTGGCCTGACGCTGGCTGTCGTTGAAGTAAGCAGGCACGGTGATGACCGCCTCGGTGACGGTTTCGCCCAGGTAAGCCTCGGCGTCAGCCTTCAGCTTCTGCAGGATCATGGCGCTGATCTGCTGGGGGGTGTAGTCCTTACCGTCGGCGCGAACCTTCTGGTTGGTGCCCATCAGGCGCTTAACCGAGGAAATGGTGTTTTCGGGGTTGGTGATGGCCTGACGCTTGGCCACCTGACCCACCAGACGGTCGCCGGTTTTGGTAAAGCCGACAACAGAGGGGGTGGTGCGGGCGCCTTCGGCGTTGGCGATAACGACAGGCTCGCCGCCTTCGATGACGGCAACGCAGCTGTTGGTAGTACCCAGGTCGATACCGATAATCTTGCTCATAGTGTGTTCTCCTCTCAGATGTGTGCGGGGGCTGCCCGCGTTTTATTTATCAGAATGTTTTTCGCTTTATTCAAAACGCCAGCCGGCGTTTTTGCTTATTCGGCAACCACCACAGTGGCGTGGCGGATGATCTTGTCGCCGATGCGGTAGCCCTTCTGGTATACCGTAACGACGGTGCCGCTTTCGGTGCCTTCGGGGGCAGGCACCTGCTGTACGGCGTTCATCAGGTTGGGGTCAAAGGGCTTGCCCAGCGCCTCGATCTCGGTGATGTGCAGCGCTTCAAAGGCTTTGGCGGCCTTATCCAGGGTCATGGTCACGCCCTTTTTATAGTTTTCGTCGGTGGTGGGGGCGTTGGCAGCCATGTCCAGCGTATCCAGAATGGGAATGATCTGGCCGGCCGCAAAGCTTACACCGTCGTTGAACTTCTGTTCGGCCTCGCGCGCCGACCGCTTGCGGAAGTTGTCGTACTCGGCGGCGGTGCGCAGCAGCTGGTCTTTGGTCTGGGCAGCGGCCGCTTCGGCAGCCTCCAGCTTGGTTTTCATGGCTTCCAGCTCGTGGTTCTTTTTAAACCAGCCCTTTTTCTTGTCGGCGGCAGCCTCGGCTTCGGCCTCGGGGGCGGCAGCCTCTTCAGCGGGCTGCTCGGCAGCAGCTTCCTCCACGGGGGTGGTTTCCACTTCGGCCTCGGCGGTTTCTTCCGCGGGCTTTTTGATCTCTTCGCTCATTGGGGGGATGCCTCCTGTTCAATATTGTCAACCGGTCATGCCTTTGCCCAGTTCGCCGGCAAAGGCTTCCAGAATGGGGATCAGCTTGGGGAAGGGCATGCGCGCCGGGCCCACCAGTGCGATGGTGCCGCTTAAACCGCCGCCCACCAGATACCGCCGGCTGATCACGCACAGGCCGGGCATTTCGGGGGCGAAGTCTTCCCCCAGAAACACGGTGGTGGCGTTGGTGGCCGGGGTGATCATGCGGCCGGCCGCTTCGTCGTCGTTCAGGGTGGCCAGCAATCGCTGCTGGTAGTTTGCCAGCTCGGGCCAGCTGAGCAGGTTCTGCTCGCCGCCAAGGTACACATGGGGGTTGGCACAGTCTTCCAGCAGCGCCGCGGCGGCATTGACCACCGGGGCCAGATCGGCGCCGGCTTCGGCACGGGTCTGGGCCAGCAGCTGGCGGCTCAAATCCATATAGGCCACAAAGGTCAGCCGGCTGTTCAGCAGTGCGGCCAGCGCGGCCGCTTTTTCACGGGTAAGGCCTATCTGGACACGCGCCACACGGGTGCGGGCATAGCCGGCATTGGTAACCGCCAGTACCGCAGCCGAGTACCGCCCCACCTGCACCACCTCGTAGTGCACGATGCAAAGGTCGTCGGCGCGGGGGGTGGTGACCGCGGCAGTGTAGCCGGTCATACGGGCAAGGGCCTTGGCCGCGCCCTGTGCCAGCTGGTCCGGCTCCTGATCCAGTGCGGCAAAGGTTGCCCGGATCTGGGCGGCAGTGGCAGCGTCCAGCGGCTGGCTGTGCTGCTGCAGCAGATGGTCAAGGTAATAGCGGTAGCCCTTGGCGCTGGGCACGCGGCCCGCACTGGTGTGGGGCTGCTCCAGCAGGCCAAGCTTGGTCAGGGCGGCCATTTCGTTGCGCAGCGTGGCACTGGACACCGCCATATCAAAATGGCTGGCCAGCAGGCCGCTGCCCACCGGTTCGCCCTCAAGGCCGTACAGCGCCACAATGGCCTGCAGTACCCGCTGCTTGCGTTCGTCCACGGTCATTGGCGCTGTCCCTCCCGGTTTTTTATTTGTTTTAGCACTCGTTTCGGTTGAGTGCTAAAACCATTATATGCTTTTTTGCCAAGGTGTCAAGTACCGTGGCCGAACTTTCGCAAAGATTAACGGTTTTGTCATAAACGGGCAAGATTTCGGCAAAAAACGGCCTGTTCCCTTGCGAAAACAGGCCGTTTTTGGGGGTGTGGCCCCATTTTTTAGGGGTGCGGTTACTGCTCCATCTGGCGGGCAAGGTACAACGCTGCCACCAGAATTGCCTTGATCTGGGCTTCGGTGGGGCGCTCGGCAGCATCGTCGCACAGCAGGGCCACCGCCCCCACCACATCCCCCGCCGCCACAATGGGGGCGGCAGTCAGCAGGTGCCGGGCCGAGCCCTCACAGGGGTACACAGCGCGGTCGGCAGCGCCGGGGTATTCGTAGCTTTTGCGGCTGTCCATCAGCTTTTCCAGCGGCAGCGAGATGCGCCGGTCCATCACATCCTTTTTGCCGGCGCCGGCGGCGGCGATCACATGGTCGCGGTCGCACACGATGGCAGGCAGGGCAAAGCTTTTGTACAATACCTCGGCATACTGGGTGGCCTCTTCGCCCAGCTCGCCAATGGGGGAATACTTTTTAAAGATGACCTCGCCCTCGGGGGTGGTGAAAATTTCCAGCGGGTCGCCCTGACGGATGCGCTGGGTACGGCGGATCTCTTTTGGGATGACCACCCGGCCCAGATCGTCGATGCGGCGCACAATACCGGTTGCTTTCATAGTGGGTACCTCTCTTTGTTTTCAGCTTGCCTTTCTATTGTCTGTAAAAAAGGCAGAAATATACTGAAAAGGAAAAGGGCGGTGGCAAAATGCCACCGCCCTTTCAGTAAGGGTTATTCTTCTTCAAGGTTTTCCTGTTTGTTTTTGCGCAAAGCATGGGTTGCCCCAGCGGCGCTGCAGCCGCCGACCAATGCCAATGCAGTCCACAGCCCCAATACAGTGGGGTCGCCGGTTTTAGGTGATACCGGCGCGGCAGGTGCCGGTGCCGGAACAGGCGCTGCAGTGGGCGCAGGGGTTGCGGTAGGCGCTGCGGTGGGCACGGGGGTGGCAGTAGGCGCAGGAGTTGCAGTAGGCGCTGCAGTGGGCGCAGGAGTTGCGGTAGGCGCTGCAGTAGGCGCAGGAGTTGCGGTAGGCGCTGCAGTAGGCGCAGGGGTGGCAGTGGGAACTGCAGTGGGCGCAGGAGTTGCGGTGGGCGCTGCAGTGGGCGCAGGAGTTGCGGTAGGAGTAATGTTCCGGACGATCTCCAGCTCACCGGCGTCGGTCTTCTGAATTTTGAAGGTGTTATTGGGGTACTGGCTTGCGGCCGGCACGAAATAATCGGCAGCAGTCGCCGAAGCCATACAATCGTTCCAGTTGGATGTAAAGGTGCCGGTTTTGCTGCCATTGGCATCTTTGAAGTACATGGAGACAGGTGCTGCCGGCCGGGTCAATGCATCGGAAATGAAAATGGGCTTATCGACCTGGACGGTGCCGTTGATGACCGGGCTGCCATCCATGTCCATAGAAGCATTTTCACCCGCCACATAAACAGCCCAGCTGCCGGTGCCCGTCACCGTGCCGCCGTACAGGTTATACTTACCGTTGCCGTAATCGACCTTTACTGCGCTGTAGCCGCTGGCGGTCGTCAGGGTGCCGCCATACTGGTTGAAGGTACAGCTCGAACCGTTCGAGCATTCGTAAGCGCAGCCGCTGCTGCCTTTGAGGGTGCCGCTGTACAGGGCAAACACCACATCGCAAGCGTTGCTCCAGCCGCCTGCGGTCTTTTTGCGGGTGCGGACCGCCGCACCGGAAGAGGTGTTTTCGATCAGGCCGGTGCCCGCGCAATCGCACACTGTAAAGGTGGTGCTGTCACCAAGGCAGACCGTGCCGTCGGCGCTGCTGCCGGTGATCTTATGGCCGTTCAGGCACAGGATCGCTCTGCCGGCAAACGGCAGCGCCTCGCTGAGGGTGATGTCGTTTGTCAGATAGTAGTTACCGTCGGCCATGGCTGCCAGCCCGGCCTGATCGGCAACCGCGATCCAGCTGCTGTTGACCGCATGGACCGCGTTGGTGCAGGCGCTGTCGCCGCACAAGGGGTGGCTGCTGTGCTGAGGGAGAGGTGCAGCAACAGACTTAAACCACTTGTAGTTTGCGTTGTTTGTGCTGTTGTAGGTTTCCGGATTTGCGCCGGAAGCATCGGTGCTGGCCTGCGCGGTTACATTCGACAGGGTGGCCGTCTGACGCAGCGCCTGAGTGCTGCCAATGGCGGTCAGGGTGCCGCCGGTGATGTTCAGGGTACTGCCGCTGTTCCGGTTATCATAGGCAATGCCATAGGTACCGCCGGTGGCGGTGACCTGCGCCTGCTCGGCAACGGTAATGGCGCCCACGTCCGAGTTGTTGGTGATGCCCGCCCCGTTCTGACCGACGGCGTTCAGGGTGGCATTGCCTTTTACGGTAATATTTTCCCACACCCAGATACCGTTTCCCATACCAGTGGCATTCAGAGTACCGTCACCCTGAATGGTAAGGCTCATGCCGCGGCCGGTAACCCAGCCGGTCTCGCCCACAATGGCAGGCCTTCCGCTGACATTGGTGACCGAGTTGGTACCCCTCAGGTCGATGGTCAGATGATAGGCTGCAGGGCCGCCGCCAGCGGCACTTGCTGTCATGACAATGCTGCCGTCGGTGATCGTCAGGTTGTTCAGATAGAGGGTCTTGTCCTTAAAATAGGCAACATAGCTGCCGCCGTTGTTGCCGGCAGTAGCCGCAGCGGCATCATTCGCGGTGAGACACTGGTCCTCCCCAAGGACAACGCCGCCTACCTCTACGGTACAGACATCGGTGTCTGCCGCAAACGCCGTCATCGACATAACAGACAGC
>JAFULE010000253.1 GCA_017483235.1 Faecalibacterium sp.
CAGATGTACCGGGAAGATCAGGTTGCCAGCACCAAAGAACATTCCGAACAGTGTGCCGGCCACCAGCATGCGTTGTTTGAAGGTCAGCTTGTTTTCCATTGCCGCATCATCCTCTTGTTTGTTTGCTCCATTTTACCATTCTGCTTGCAGAATGAGAAACGGGGGTTTATAATGGTTCTATGACAAATTGTAATAGATGCAAAATAGAGGAAGAACCATGGACAGTAAAAAACTGGAGATTCTGATGACGGCCGCAGACCTTGGCAGCTTTACCAAGGCGTCGGAGGTTGTAGGCTATACCCAATCGGGATTGACCCACATGATGGATGCACTGGAGCGTGAGGTGGGCTTTCCCCTTTTGCGTCGCAACCACAATGGCATCCAGCTTACCGATCAAGGGGCGCGGCTGATGCCGGCCATACGGGAGTTTTTGCAGGCCAACGCCAATCTGGAAAACCAGATCCGCACCATTGCCGAAGAAAAAAACGAGGTGATCCGGGTTGCTGCCTACGCCAGCATCGCCATGCATTGGATGCCGGAGATTTTATATCGTTTTCGCCGCCTGTGTCCGGAAGTAACGGTGGAGCTGCGGATGGTGGATCACGCACTGGAACCCTTTGAACTGCTGGAAGAGGGCAAAACCGACGTAATTTTTGCCAGCCGCCAGAATTACAGCTGCTGCGATTGGATCCCGCTGTACAACGAGCGAATGTACGCTATTTTGCCTAAAGATTACCCGCTGAACGGGCGCAGCAACTTCCCTTTGCAGGAATTTGCAGGGCAGGAATTTCTGATGCCTTACGGCCGTTTTGATATTGATGTAAAAGCAGCAGTTGAACCGCTTGGAGTAAAACTGAATGCAAAAACCACCCGGGTAGACGACGAAACACTGATCCGTATGGTGGGCCGTGGACTGGGCGTTTCGATGATGACCGAACTGATGATCCGCGGACGCACCGACGATGTGCTTTGCGTGCCGGTGTCCCCTGCCGCCATGCGTCAGCTGGGCATGGGCACCCATGTGCGTCGGCCGGAAACCGAGAGCATTCGTAAATTAAAAGAGTGTATGCTGCAGTTTATCAAAGAATATTCCCCTGTGTGATTTTATCACAGACGAGCACATTGTAATGTGATATAAATAAGTCATAAAAGAGCCGCTGAAACCACAGGCGGCACACCTAACAATCTAAACCATTCACTATAAAAAGCAAAAGGAGAATCTGTTATGAGTAAGTTTTATATCTGCCGTCGCTGCGGTAATCTGGTTGGTACCATTCACTAGTCCGGCGTTCCCATGATGTGCTGTGGGCAGAAAATGGAAGCACTGCAGCCTAATACCGTAGAGGCCAGCGGCGAAAAGCATCTGCCTTATGTCACGGTGGAAGAAGGCGCCATCAACGTGAATGTAGGCTCGATCAATCACCCCATGATCCCCGAGCACTACATCGAATGGGTCTACGTTCAGACCGAAAACGGCGGCCAGCGCAAAACCCTCAAGCCCGGTGATGACCCCAATGTTACCTTCCATCTGGGCGACGACAAGGCTGTGGCGGTTTATGCTTACTGCAATCTGCACGGCCTGTGGATGACCGAAGTATAATTGCACTTTCAAAGTCCCTCTGCTGACAAGCAGAGGGATTTCTTTTTTATCCGACCAGAAAATAGTGAATGTTTGCTGCGCAGCATGGGTTTCTGTAGTATAATAAGAAAAACAATTGCAGGAGATACGCCTCTATGTCTCATCTGGAATATACCGTGCCCACCTTTTGCAGCCCCTGCACAGATTGCACTGCACTTTACCGGGGCCGCACAGGTAATGCAGAGCTTTTGGATCGCCTGCTCGGTATCGTGATCGGTGTAGCAAGATCCACCTACGGCAATGAACATCGGGTCAACGGTTCCACCGCAGCTGTTGTAGTGAAAGGCCTGTGCGCCACACTTGACCCGAGCCGCACCGGCGATACCCTGCCGGACCTGATCAAACAGGCGGAAGAGGAAAAATACAAGTTGGCCCCCGGCTGTGCCAGCTGTGCCATGCCCTGCGGCCGAACCGAAAACTATGATATGCGCCGGCTTTGGGCCGCCGAAGAAACGACGCTTAGTCTGAAAACGCTGCTGTTATTTGCCGCACGAGGCATTGCGTTGAACGCCTCCAGAAAAACTGCGAAAGATATTTATGACCAGACGATTTCGCAGTACCTGTATGACCTGCTGTTTGCCATCGGCATGGATGATTGGGGTACAGATGAGCTTCTGCCTTTGATCGTGCAGACCGGTAAGATCGCTCGGTGTTTTTCTGCCGATCAGTATACCGCTGACGGAAAAGAAGATTTACTGGCCCGCATTACCGGGCAAAAGACAGAAAATCTGAAGCATCTGATGGCGCAATCACCCTGCAAAGCAGTTTCCATTTACACCAAAGACGACTTTCCACCGGCCTGTCTGACCGCCGATGTGCTGCATACGCTGGCCGCGTTGTAAGGATTCCACAAAAAGCGATTTAACTTTGACGATCAATCACACAAAACACAAAGGAGCTTGCCATGAAACGTTCTGAAATCAATGCTGCATTGCACGAGCTGGAGGCTATGTGCGAAAAGCACCACTGCTATCTGCCGCCATTCTGCCATTTCACCCCTGAGCAATGGCAGACCTTGGGGCACGAGTACGACGAAGTGCGGGATTGCATGCTGGGCTGGGATATTACCGACTACGGCCTCGGCAATTTTGATAAAGTTGGCTTTTCGCTGATCACCATTCGCAACGGCAACCGCGCCATGGCCGACAAATACCCCAAGGTTTATGCCGAAAAGCTGCTGTACCTGAAAGAGGGGCAGTATGCTCCCAATCACTTCCACTGGTATAAAACCGAGGATATCATCAACCGCGGCGGCAGCAACGTACTGATCCGTGTTTACAACTCGCTGCCCAACGAAGAGATCGACTTTGAATCGGATGTCACTGTGCATACCGACGGCCGCACCTACACGGTACCTGCTGGTACTCAGATCCGGTTGACCCCCGGTGAAAGCATTCATGTGCAGCAGTATCTGTACCATGATTTTGCTGTGGAAGAAGGCACCGGTGCGGTATTGCTGGGCGAAGTAAGCCAATGCAACGACGACAACACCGACAACCGCTTCCAGCCCCCGGTTGGTCGGTTCCCTTCGATCGAAGAGGACGAGCCGCCCTATCGGCTGCTGTGCAACGAATATCCTCGTGCATAAAAACCATTCCCGACGATAAACCTTAAAACAGCCCCTTGGATACAGCATTGCAAAACGCAATCTGTACCAAGGGGCTGTTCTTATTATTGTCTGTCACTGGTTTTCCAGTTCCGCACGGACACTTTGCGCCAGATCGCACATTTCCTGCGATACAGTCATACCTGGGTCATGCAAGGTCAGGTTGTGGTACTGCCGCAGCTTGTCCAGCTTGCGCCACAAATTGCCGCTGATACGGCCGTAATTACGCAGGACCTCCAGCGTATGAACAAGCTGAGGCTTGTTTTTACCCGCGCCGGGAATCAGCCGCATATCCCGTACCAGTTTTTCCCGCAATGCAGCCAGCTTCTGCTCGCTGGCACCCCAATCTTCGAGGAATTTTTGCGGGTCGCCCATTATGGTTTCCACGCTGAGCTTGGCTTTTTTCTGGGTACTGATGCGGTCAATCTTACGGGGATCCAGCACACTGATCACAAAATAAAGTACAAAATCGAAGGTGATGAAGTAAAGCAGCAGTGTTTCATTGACCCAGAAGCGATACAACCATCTGGGCAGCAACGTGTTGACACCATACAACACAATCCCCTCGCCCAGAACAATGCAGATCATACACATCAGCGAGATAATACCGGCCATGTGATTATAGCGCAGCAGCAGCGCCTGCACCGCATCGTACAGGCTTTCATCCTCTTTGGAGGTGTTCTGGAATCGGTCGGCAAAGAAGATATAGCCGGTCAAAGTGATACCATACAGTCCCGCAATCACCTCGGCACAGGTGGACAGCACCGTGCTGACGCTGTCGACCTCATATTGGATCAGAGGCAAAAAGCAATCCACAAACACCAAAATCTGTGCTACGGCACAAATAATCAAAACAGTCAGTACACCTGCAAGATATGGGTAGCTGCGCAAAGCAGGGCGCTTGACTTCTCTGTTCCGTCCCATCATTGAAACCGTCCTTTCTGCTTGTAGGATCATACTCATTATCTCACACTCCACAAACCACTGCAAGTCGATTGCTTCAAGCTTGCAACTTTAACCATTCTCAAACATTTCAGAAGCATTTTGCAAAACAAAACCGTGTAAACTGTCTGCTTGTAAGGGAAAGAGTTCGGGCGGACCTTTGCTTACCGGATCATAGACGAGGTGAAACGAAAGAATTGATGGAGCAGGAAAATAAATTTTCTTACACTTACAGTGCCATGGAAAATCAGGAAGTACTGGATATTCGTAAAAAATATCTGCCGCAGCAGGAGGATAAGCTGGAGGAACTGAAGCGGCTGGACCAGATGGTGCAGAATTCCGGCACGATGGCCGGGCTGTGTGTTGGTGTTACCGGTACGATGATTTTGGGGCTGGGGATGTGTCTGGCCATGAAAGTGATCGGTCAACTGCCCGAGATGGGCGTGATTGTTGGGCTGATTGGCTTTGCCTGCATTCTGAATGCCTTTCCCGCCTGTCACAGAACCCGTGAAAAAGCCAAAGCAAAATACGCGCCCCGCATCCTGCAGTTGGCCGATGAACTGGCCGGGGGCAACTGAATCGTTTTACGCAATCATTCACATACAGCGGCACAACAGCCGTGCAGAAAAAAGAAAGAGGTAAACAATGAGTAACGCAACCAACGAAAAAGAATTTCTGATCCAGCAGATCCGCACCCAGTACACCGCAAAGCAGCACACCGAGGTGGATCAACTGAAAGAACTGGATAACAAGGTTAAGCGCCCTGCCGTCGTATTTGCCTACGTGTATGGTTCGATCAGCGCCCTTGTCATGGGTTCCGGTATGAGCCTTGTGATGACCGAAATCGGCGCCATGCTGGGGTTGGCCGACACCATGGTACCTGGCATCGTCATCGGCATTGTGGGCATGGTCATGGCACTGACCACTTATCCCCTTTACAACAAAGTACTGAGCGCTCGCCGCAAGAAATTCGCCCCCCAGATTCTGGAATTGAGCGAAAAGATCCTGAACGGTTGATTTGCCCCAATTTTAAAAGTATACTCAAAGCGGGAGAAGGATATCTCCCGCTGTTTTGTGTTATTCAGGAGGATCCTATGGACTTGAAAAAGACAGGTAAAAAGCTGCTGTTCCCTCCTCTATGGTTGACAGTGCTGCTGACCATTGCCAGTGCGGCAGGCTTGACGATAACCTTCATCAACGGTCTCGAAACGCATCCTGCTGCCTATGTGGTGTATGTGCTCTCGTTTTACACCCTTTTCCCGCTGGCAGCATTTCTGGTCACCACACTGCCAAAGCGATTCAAGGCCGGCAAGCAGCAGATGCTGGCCAATCCGCTGATGAACCGCTATATGACCGATAGCAGCTTCCATGCCAAGGTATCCCTGTGTCGTTCATTCAGCATCAATCTGCTGTACGTAGCCATCCATATTCTTTCGTGGTATCTGTACCGCAGCTGGTGGTTTGTGTGTCTGGCCGTTTATTACGGGATCCTGTCCACGATGCGATTTGTTCTGGTAGGTTATGTTCGGCTTAATCCTCTCGGTGCTGACCGCCGCGATGAGCTGAAGCGTTCTCTTTTCTGCTCGCACATTATGCTTCTGCTCAATCTGTTTTTGTCTGGTGCCGTTTTGATGATGGTATACCAGAACAAAGGCTACAAACAGCATGGCATTTTGATTTACGTCATGGCACTGTATACCTTTTACTCAGCCATTCACGCCATCATCGATCTGGTGCGTTACCGCAGCTTTGAAAGCCCGGTGATGTCCACCGCAAAAAGCATTTCGATGGCATCGGCACTGGTATCGATGCTGAACCTGGAAACCGCCATGTTCGCCGAATTCGGCGCGTCGATGTCCAAGGAAAACCAACAGCTGATGATCATGCTGACCGGTGCCGGTATTGCGGTATCGGTGATTGCTATGGCCGTGCACATGATCCTGCGCTGTCGTAAAGAACTGAAAAGCAACACAAAGTAAAACCGAGTCACCAAAAAGCAGAATACTGTTGCCCGAATCAGCAACAGTATTCTGCTTTTTATAGTTATTGATATTTTAGCAACAGATGTATCAACGGCCTTAAATCACACGATTTTCTTTCAGTTCTGCCAGCTCTTCAACGGAAAGGCCCAACAGACTGCCATAAATCTCCTCGTTGCTTCCACCCAGTTCGGGGCTGCACATATACTCAATATGATTTTCACTCATTTTGGGTGCAAAACCAGGTACCTTTACCTTGCCGCGCTGAGGATGATCGATTTCGACAATCAGACCACGCTCCTGATATTGCGGGTCATTGGTGATATCGTCCACATCCAGAAGTGCACCGGCAGGAATATCCGCTTTACACAAAATATCCATCGCCGTGAACTTGTCATAGTTCGCCAGCCACGCTTTGATGGCTTCGTCACAGACTTCACGGTTTGCAAAACGGCTGCGCGGGGTTGCCATTTCGGGGCACACATCCTGCTTCAGATCTGGGCGGCCAATCACATCGCAAAGGTTATCCCACTGCTTGCTGCCGGGATGGCGGCTGCAATAGATGTGTACAAAATCGTTTTTACCAAAAGGCTTGCAAGGATAGGTATCCGAGGGTGCCACATCCTCCAGCGGCATTCCATTGCCTACACGACGATTGGGGACTTTACCGTTATCATAATAAGGCTCCCATTGAGAACGGCTTAAACCAATCATAAAATCCTGCATGGCAACATCCACGCGTTGTCCAATGCCCTGCCGCTCCCTCTGTAAAAGCGCCGCAATGATCGACATCGCTAAGGCCATGCCAGTGCCGGAATCCGCCACCGAAATACCCGCTTTGACAGGCTGATCCGGCAAACCGGTAGCCGACACCATCACACCGGTGTGGGTAGCAATGGGATCGAAGGCTGGATAATCACGATACGGACCGTTCTGAGCAAAACCCTTCAGGCTTGCATACACAATTTTAGGGTTAATTTCTTTGCACGCTTCGTAAGTAAGGCCCAGCTTATCCATTGATCCAGGCCCCATGTTTTCTACAATCACATCGCACTTGGCCACAAGGCCCTTCAGCAGCTTCAGACCTGCGGGGTGCTTTGCATTGCAGGTAATAGATTTTTTATTGAGGTTCATAACGATGAAACCGTAATTATCCACTCCTGGATTCGCCTGAGAATATCGACCCAATTCCCCCTTAACAGGTCGCTCCACCTTAAGTACCTCTGCACCCAGCCATGCCAACGTTTCGGTGCAAACGGTACCCGATTCAAACTGGGTCATATCCAATACACGATAACCGGACAAAGGTCCTTTCGTAGCCATAATAGTTTATCCTCCTGGCTCAATCAATTCTTAGCCTTTTGGGCGGGAATAACACGCTTTTCGATAAATTCTTCCACCATTCCCGTCATCGTTTCTGCATTCCATTTTTTGGGGTTTACCGGATCAGCGTGGAATGCCAAAACAGGAATTCCGGCTGCTTCCAGATTTTTCTTGATGAAATAGCTTCCCTCAACTGCCTGAATATCGTTGTCAGGGATCATGTATACCACACCATCAATATCGTTCTGTAGGGCCTGCTGCACAAACCAACTGCTGTTCCAAGGCGGCATATGGATAAAGTCTTCCATTCCAATATAACGGGCTGCCAATGCACGCAAAGGATCCTGTTCGACATGGTTGCGAATGTAAGCATCTGCTCCCATGGCAAGGTACATCGACCACATAAACACTGCACCGTATTTTTCTTCAAAACGCTGGTAGAATGCAAAATCCTGCCACATGCCACGGCCCAGCCACATCATACGCAACTTCTCACCGGGAACGGCGGCTTCCCCCTTGTCCGCCAGCGTTTTGATCTCTTCGTACAGTCCTTTTGCATGCTGCACACCCCATTCGGTGCCGCGCTGCCACTGTGCCTGCATAACCGCATTGATGGTATCCACCACCGTAACCGGAACGGGATGGCATTCTGCAATCAGATCACGGGTCTTTTTGTAGTAGCTTTCCTGTTCGTTAATCAGATGCATGACCCGCTCCAGCTTTTTCATCTCAAAACTGCGGCCGGTTTTTTGCTCAAGAAAACGAATCAATTCTTTCAGTTCTTCCACCGCCAGATCCAGTCGATCAGAATCGTATAATTCCTCCCATCGGTCGGCAGTCAACTCATACCAATTCAGCGGCGTAGTGCGTGCAACGGTGTTTTCCATCACATACAAATCGGCCTGATAGTTTTCGGCCAAGAGACCATAGATCTTATTCTGCACGTCACCAGTCAAACGTGTAATGCAGATAGTGGGTTTGGGCAGACCACCCCAAGGGCCCATGGGGTGGCCCTCTTCGTCCAGTTTATGATCATCAGGATCAAAGCTTTCGGCCAGAGCCTGCGCATCGTAGCTATTCAGATCGGGCCGGTACCCATTCTGCTGCATCAGATCAAAATACTTGCGGGTCATCCGTTTGGCACCGCAGATTGCAGCCCACCATTGGTTGACTACAAAAGGGATGTCCATAGCACGGAAAATCTCCATTGGAACATCTGCATTCAGGATGGCAAAATCAAGGCCCTCGTTTTCTACACGCGCCTTCATCTCAAAAAACCATTTTTTCTGGTAGATGCTGGCCGCTCTGGTGGCATTCAGCTTTTTTACTACTACCGATTTGGAGACAGGTTCTTTCTTTTGCTGTGACATCTTACAGAACCGCTCCTTTCATTTCAGCCGCAAACACGGCCAATTGCTGTTCCAGGCCTCTGTTTTTTTCAACCGGCCAATTCATTTTCCCAAAAGTAATATGACGGATCCCCTTCGCCTCAAGGCTTTTACGCTGCTTGGGCATATCCCAGGTAGCCACTTCATCATATTGGTTGGTATAGAAAATGACGCCCTTCGCACCGCAGGCGCCCACCTCACGATCCAGTGCTTCCACACGCTGGCTTACCAGCGACTTTTTGGCCGAGAACTCCCGGAAGTGGTAGCGGTCGGCAACTGCACGAATTGCCGGATCCTCCAGGTTACAGTCATGGTCGAAAGAACGCTCTCCCCAGTCAGTATCTTCGCCTACAATAACAAGGCCGTTCTTTTCGATCATTTCATACAAGGTAAGGTCTTCCTGATTAGCACCGGTGTAGAAAACCCTTGGTCCTGTCAAAACAGGCCAGTTTTGAGCCTCCTGAGTTACCTGCCGAACCAGTGCGGTATGCTTTGTTTTTTCCATAAACAGGCCCGCGCCAATAATAACCAGCGCCTCACTTCCTGAAATGCGCACTTCGCTGCCATGGCGCAAGGCTGCCATTTGCCGCAGGGCCTGACGATTTTCATTGCAAAGAATGCTGGCCTGACGAATTTCTTCGTCGGTAATGACGTGGTCGCTCCACGCTTCCAGCTGCTGTTTGAAAAGGTTAAGAACAAACTGATTGCGGTTTTGATGAAGCTGATGACGGGTAAACAACCAGTCTATGAATGCCACAGGCGGAATAGGCATCTGTGGCTCGACACGCTTCAACTCACGCAGATACAAAAACACACGAATAACAATATCGGTGCTATTTGAGATGACGATATAGTCGGCCAGATTCTGATAGGTTCCATCTACCATCCGCTCAAACTGAGCACGAACCTGCGGATCGAAGGCATGTTCGAGATATTGATTGGTATACTGCAGTGTTTTCTTAGGATCAGCATAGATTTGGATGGGCAGCATACCGGCGGCAATAACCAATTCATCCGGCACATCACAGCCCAGCTTTGCCACCACCTTTTTCCCCTGCGCTTTCCATGCAGCGGCCACAGCGTCGCGGCTATCGTATACCTGTTTCAGTGCGCTGAAGGCACGGCTTTGCAGCGCGCAGTCGCGAATGCTCACAGGTCGCTCACTTCCTCTCGTGTTGATAGATTGTTATTTCCATGTCATAAAAAAACCGGCGTCAGCTGTGCGCCAACGTGCACGGCTGACGCCGGTTTTAATTATTGAACGTTATTCATTTGATCTGCTGAAAGGTTCGCTCTATTACAGAATGTAAGCGCACAGAATGTACTCAGCCGAAGAGGCCACAGTTACAATGGGGAATACCAGCAGACCCCAGGTCAGGATCCAGTTGGGTTTTTCCTGCATGCAATCGGTTGCCAGGAACATCGGCGCAGAACCACCGGCACCCATCGTCAGGAAGGCACACAGGGCGCTCATAACGATACCGGGAATGACACAGCTAACGTTGACGCCGCCCAAACCATAGTTGATGAGCAGAGGACCAACCACGGTGCCAATGATAACGGCAGTAGCGGTGTTGGAGAACACATTGGTGCACAGCAGGGTCAGCAGAACCAGTACGATTACGAACAGGGGGAACGGCATGTTGCCAAACAGGCTGTTCATCAGGCTGGCCAGCCAGTCACGAACACCCAGTTCGGGGTTCGAAACCATCATGCCCAGAGCAGTGAAGGCACAAACGGCCAGAACAATGCCCCAGTTAACAGCTTTACCCATGGCGCGATCCAGATTCAGCAGCGGCTCGCCATCAATGTGAATGAAGAACATCAGGATGGCCATCAGCACAAACCAGAAGCCCTGGCCGATACCGTTGATGATGGCATAACCGGGAACCGACTTGGGCAGCCAGATCATCACGATGGAGTAGGCCACACCGATCAGGAACAGAACCAGAGTCCAAACCTGACGCTTATTGAAGGTGGTGCCGCCGGCAGCGGTAATGGAAGCAACGTCTGCTTCCTTCAGTTTTGCGAAATCAGCCTTGAACAGAGTGCCAACCGAAACACCCATGCCAACGGCGATCAACAAACCGGAAACCATTGCCGCGATCATGTAAGAAACCTGATCCACCTGAACGCCTGCTTCTACCAAGCCGCCCTGCAGCAGATTGAAGATCATCATAGCCATGCCCTTGAACGGCAGGATACCGCCGCCAACAGAAGCAGTGACAATAGCGCCGGTGTACATAGCTTTCTTCCACTGGCTGGAGTTATCGTAGCCAACGGTGTCAGCAATAGAATTGATCATGGCGATGGAGAACATGTAAGCACCTAAAGCAGAAGCCAATGCGCCCAGAACAGTAACAGCGGCCATAAAGACCACAGTAAACAGAACCGGTCTGCCATTCAGACTCTTGCGCGAGATCATCCAACGGGCCAGAACCGCGTCGGCGCCACTTTCGGTCAGAGCAAACAGCACCACGAAGATAATGATCAGCTGCCAGACCGTATCACTGCCCAAAGTAGAAGCAATGATATCCTTGCCAGTGGTAAAGCCGGTGAGAACGATGGAGATCATAATCAGCAGCGAGGGGGCAACCATGCCGAAACCTTGTGCGATCATCCATACGCCGCCCAGGAAAATACCAATGGCCTGTACACCCATGCGGGTAACAGTACCCCAGGTGGGACAGATCATGCCAAAGATAAACATCATAAACAGGCTGATGCCGAGATGCATCAACTTTTTAGGGGTATAAGTTTGACTTCTATTCATTCGTAACTCTCCTTTTTTTGAAGAACAACCCTCTCAGCAGACGATAAAAGGTTTTACTTTTCTTCGACAGGACGTTTCGGTCGAGTGGGCGGCGGCGGGGGCGGCGGCAGCAAAGGATCAACGACAGCGCTCTGCTTTGCCATTGCGTCAAGGCACAGATCGGTGAACATTTTTTCGTACTGCTTGTAGCCCGCCTTGCCCAGAACAAATGGATTGGGAACACCATCGCAGATATCACGAACAATATCCAGTCGCTGAGTGCCCATATCCACGAAGGGATGGGTTGCGATTTCAGCATCGCAGCCAAACTTCTCGGTCATTTCGGCAAAATACAAAGTCGACCGCAGATAATCCACCTTCGCGCTCATCTTGTACGGCACACCGGTGCCGCCCCACATAGCTACCATGTGCGGAACACCTTCATCGGTAACCGGGAAGATGTAACTCAAGCCACCGGGGGTATGGCCCGGGGTAGAAAATGCATGAATCTCGGTATTGCCAAGGCGGAATACGTCGCCATCTTCCAGAAAATCGTAGATTTCCCATTTCAATACGCCAGTGCGGTTACGGGTGTCGTGCTGCGCAAACTCGTAATCCACGCGGGACATATAGATTTTGCAGCCGTACTGCTCACGGAACCAATCCGCTCTACCGTAGTGATCGCCGTGACCGTGGGTGATCAAAATGGCTTTCAGATCATGCAGATCCAGCCCCAGATCCTCAAAACCTTTTACGATCATCTCGCGATGTTCTTCCAAGGGTTCCATACAGTCCAGCAGGATCAGACCTTCGTCAGTTTCCAGAACAAAGCAACCGACGTTGGGGGTTCCGATAAAGGAAAGCTGATCGAAAAATCTCGTTGCCGGATATGGTCCCACTTTCGCATCGAACAAGGGACGGTGCGGTTTGGGGGTGCGCCAGCTTTTTACTGCTCTCATACGTTACCATTCTCCTTTCTCTAAATAACAGCCAAATTGCTTGCTGTATTGTTAACTTTATTAAGCCATGCAGACATTCGTTTGGGTAGGGACGCTGTGCCCAAAAAGCAATCTTCAAAAATGTGCACAGTGCACATCGAGCAAATCATGCAAAATTCGTCCACAATGGTATCTCAAATAAGCATAAAAGTCAAAAGAATTGCTGTTTTTTTACTTTTTTGTTTTTTATTCAATTAAACATTGACCGATCTTCACGATGATGATAAAATTCTCTCAGAATTTCATGTGCAAACTGCACCATCTTCTATTCCTGCTTATTTCTCACAATCTTGCGAACGGAGTATTGTATGAAGTCTTGCTTTCCTCTTTTGCTGAAGACGTGGCTGAGTCACGCAGTTGTGCGAATCCACATCGGCACTGTTCATACCGAACAAAGCGGTGAGATTCTGCTGCTGGACACCGCTGTACCCGGCTGGCGCTCCGATGCGCTTTATATTGGCGCCCCACATCAGCTTGCCGAAAAACTCGCTCACTCCCCTCTTCCCGCTGAAGGCGCACAAGTGGTCACCACCGTTGGGCCTGCTTTTGACGAGATTCCTCCGCAGCTGACCTTGTTAGAAACAGACCTGCCCCTGATCCCACTTTACAACCACGTACAGAGTGCGGTTCGCCGTTTTGAAGATTGGAATGCACGGCTGCAAAAAGCTGTATATCAGAACAGTGGCCTTCAGAGATTGCTGGAAATAGGTAGTGAAGAAATCCATGCCACCTTGCAGCTACTGAATCCCGGTTACAAGCATCTTGCCGGTGTATATCATCCAAATGTCAGCGATCCCATTGTGGACGAGATCCAAAGCCAGGGCTATCACAGCTATGAAACGATCCAGCAGATCCACACCGAGACCCTTCTGTATCAGGCCGAAGACCGAAGCTGGGCAAAGTTCTGCTCTTCTATAAGCGGCAATTATATCATCACCCATCTGATTCGATACAACAAAAATATCGTGGCACGACTTTGTGTGATCCTACCCGACAAAAAGGACGACCCTTATTATGAAGCGCTGTGCGAAATTCTTGCACACTATATCACCGAGTATATGTGCAGCGGTCAAGGTGTGGATTACAGCAGTAATGCAGATCTTGGCAGCTTGTTGGCAGACCTGATTGAATGTCACCTGACCGATCCGGCTGAATTGGAACAGCGACTAAAACAGCTGAAACTGGCCGTAACCCGATACTATCATGTGGTCTTGATTCGTCTGGAATACCAGCAAAATCAGGATGCCATCCCATGGAATTACATTATTGGAAGACTCGAACGGATTTTTCCGTTCAGCAACATTACTACCTACCGCGGTGATATTCTAATTCTGGCCCGCAAAACGAAACGCGGTAACCGACTACCGTTGGATCGCTCCCGTCTGATACCCCTGTTGGAACAGTTCAACGGCTATATTGGTATCAGTAACACCTCTGAATTTTTGACATCTCTTCCCCCGGTTTATCATCAGATTGAAGACGCACTGCGTATCGGACGAGTAATGGACCCCGAGCAACGCATTTTCTACTATGAAGACTACAGCATGTACCAGATTATCGAATTGGCCGCTGAAGCCGCTTCGCACCGGCTGAACAGCCGCAATCTGGTGCATTTATGCAACAACGCTTTGATTGCCCTGATGCTGTACGATAAAAAGAACGGCACCAATCTGGTGGAGGTACTACACGTATATCTGCTGAACGAACGAAATGCTTCGGAAACCGCAAAAATTCTTTATCTGCACCGAAATACCATGCTATATAAAATTCGTAAGATTGAAGAAATACTCGGTGATAGCCTGAACGATCCGGTACTGCGCCAACGACTGCTGTTCAGCTATGACGTACTGACCTATATGAACCAGTATCGAAAAGAAAACATTCTGGAATTAAAGCGTGCTCCCAGACCAAAAGCTGAACCTACCACAGAAATTACAAATACCGATTGATATCATACAAGCGATCAGGAGAGGCAGAACATCCCTATCTTCTCACATCGCCGGTATGTTTGGGTATTTCACACATTGGGTTTTGGCCGTGCCGGATGCACTGTCAAAAAAGACTTATTACAAAATAAGTATTTTGAAGAGCACAAAGCAGCGCGGCTCCAAGCAGCATTTATCGCCACTCGAAGCCGCGTCTTTCTTCGTGATATAGATTTCTCTTGTGTAACTGATTATTGCACTTATATTGTACAACAGACCCTCGTACACGTACGATTACGGATCAAAAAGGCTGCTGCGCCGCATTGGCATTCACAATGATCATCGCATCGGGATGATTTTGCGCCAGCGTGACCGGGAAATGAGCACTGACTTCGCCATAGGCTGCCTGACGTACCACAGCGCGATGCCAGTCACGGAAGACACCCAGACGAATCTTTTTTGCACCCAGAATTTCAGCCATACCAATGGTGATTGCCTTGCGCGGCATCGCATCGATGGCTCCGCTTCTGTCGCCAATGGCGTTAGCAGTGCGGGTCTCTCTCGAGATGGTCAGCACACGGGTCTGCAATTTGGCAAACTCCTGCGGGGTCATCTCATCAATGGGCTCGTTGAATGCCAGGTGACCATTGATGCCAATGCCGCCAAATGCAATATCCACACCGCCAAGCTGTTCGATCAGTTGAGGGATCTGTTCCGGGCAGCGAGGATCGGGAAATACACGCTGCTCGGGCGGCATGACAAGATCGGGGAAAATTCTGCCATAAACCTGCCGTTCCATAAATCCTCGGAAAGACAGCGAACTGGAGCAGTCGATCCAGCTTTCATCATCGTTCAGATATTCGTCCATATTGATGAACCAGCAGTTTTTCAGGCTGATACGGTCCCGGTTAACAAGCCGTACAAAGATGGGATACTGCCCCACAGGCCCTACCGGACAGATAAAAACAGTGCGCTTACCTGCTGCATTGTTTTTTTGGATCTCGCGCACCATCTCCAGTGCCAGCTCATAAAATACTTCGCCGGAATCGCCCAGTTTCAGCAACGGAATACGGGCATTTTCGCCCAGCTTTTCGGCAGAGATTTGATAATACTCGTACATCTCGGTTCTCCTTTCAAATTGCAGAATAAACACAGCGCCCATTTGCATAGGTAGCGCATACATTCAATTCATCATCCAGTAACACCAGATCCGCATCCAGTCCCGGAGCAATCCGTCCCTTGCGGTCAGTGATTCGCAGACATTCTGCCGGATTTTGGGTCAGAATGGGCAGCACCTGTTCTACCGAAAGACCTGTAAACCGCACCAGATTTTTCAGCGCAGCCTGCATGGTCAAGGTACTGCCTGCACGCACTCCGGTTTCGGTCAGCACCGCATCGCCGTTTTTTACGGTAACGCGATTGACCCCCAGATGATATTCGCCATCACCAAGGCCCGCAGCCATAATGCTGTCGGTTACCGCCACCACTTTATCAAGGCCTTTGCATTTCAGCAAAAAACGTACCGTTCCCGGGTGCAAATGCCGCCCATCACAAATCATTTCGCACCAGATATCGCTTTCCAGCGCCGCCCCCATGACAGCCGGCTCGTGCTGATGCAGCAGCCGCATGGCGTTTAATGTATGCGTACAGCACCGGGCGCCATTCCGGATCGTTGCCATTGTCTGATCGTATGTGGCACCGGAATGCCCAACGCCCACGGTCACCTCATCGGCAATATCGGCCACCATTTCGGTTACACCGGCAACCTCGGGAGAAACAGTGATATACCGAATGGCACCGCCTGCTGCCTGCTGATAGCGCCGGAACAGCTGTGCATCACCGGCCTGCAGCAGATGCTCCGGCATGGCACCTTTGTATTCCACCGAAAGAAAAGGCCCTTCCAGATGGATGCCTAACGGCGGTACGCTGTCCTGAGGGTGCTGCATTGCTTCGCATACTGCCTGTATTGCAGTTAACGTCTGTTGCTCGGTATCGGTCAGAATGCTGGCATTCCAGGCGGTAGTTCCCTGCTGTGCAAAAAAGCGACCGATACGGCGAATTTCTTCTGCATCTGCAGAGTTCACATCCACACCAACCGCGCCATGGGTATGCGAATCGATAAAACCCGGAACAAGCATCAAACCTCGGCAATCCACCCGCGGAAGCCCCGGATTCTCCACCTGCGGGCCAACCGCAACGATTTTGCCCTGTTGGCACAGCAAGCTGCCCACAGTCAATCGACCGTTTTGATAGATCCGCGTATTTTCAAAATACCAGTCGCGCATCATCTGCCCTCCTTGTTCTGTCTTTTCGTTGCAGGAACCTTATTCCTGACTGTCCTGACGCTGCTGCAGTGTTTCTTCAATTCGGTAGATGCTGTTTAACCTCGGGTAAACGATCATACAACTGACCACCGTTACAAACCAGAATCCAAGCAGCGGCAAAAACGTAATTGAATATGGAAAAAGCAGTACAGTAGCCCCCCAATACACAACAGCAACAGCCGCTGCTGCCATCACTCGGGGCAATGCACCTAAAACAAACAATACGCCGTTTTTCAGCAGCGGCAGAACACCAACGTCCAGCACCACTGCCTGCGGCAATACCGAGGAAAACAACAGCGCAAACAGCAGACAATATCCTGCCGGGGCCACCCAGTTCTCAACCCCGCCCTGCGGATTCACCCGTAGATTCCAGTACATGGCAAACGCCATCATAGACAGGGTTGCCCCAAGCAGCATTCCCAAAGGAACCGAAAGTTTCAGATTTTGCCCCACAGCCCGTCGGTAGGTGGGCCACCAGAAATTTGCTTCGTCCCGTAAGGTGCGTAAAACGGTATCGTACATACCATACAAAGCGATGCCTGCCGGAATTCCCAAAAGGGTGCCTGCCAGCAAGGTGAACTGCAAACTGCCGCTGTACACACCAAAACAAACTGCCAATGTAACCGGCACAAAAGCGACCAGACAGATGACGTTTGCCAGCAGATAACTTTTACCGTCGCGCAAAATAAGCTCGATAAAGCGGCGAATGCCTTTTTTGCGTGGTTCATCCTTTTCCACTCCGGGGCCCGGAGTATTCATTCCCCAAAACAGATCCATCGTTCTCTCCCGTATATTCTGCAGCTAAAATATCAGCGTGCAGCCATGTGCTTTTGGGTGTGTAAAGACACTTCAAAACAATTAATTTATCATTTTTATTAAACCGTTTTTCCTAACCGCTGTCAACTGTTTCTCCCAAATCGAACCGTACAATCTATTGCCGTATTTTCGGCAAATTCACACATTTTCAGTCAAAATCTGGTATACTGCAATAAATACCTTGGAAAGGATTTTGCTTCAATGACACATCAAAGCAAGGACGCCCCTTCGCTGAGTACTCGCAAACAAAAAATGCAGCATTTCTGGGACTATATCTTCCCCTGGTGCGTGGGAATCGGCATTGCTTTGGGGGTAGTGTTCTGGCTTTTGGCCGATGCATTCGGCACCGCCCGGTCCGACTACCGCATCGGCTTTGTCTGTGCTGCCACCCTGAGTGATGAAACTGTGGAACTTCTGGAAGCGGCTGCCGCACAGCATGGAAGCGACCTGAATCGGGATGGAACCGTTCTGGTGGAGCTGGACCAGTACCCCCTGAGCTATACCGGCGAATACGATTCCCCTTACACCCAGATGGCCGGCGTCAGCATGCTGTCCAGTGATCTTCAGGATGTGGATTTTGTTTGTTTTATCGTAGAAAACGCAGAAAAGTTCTGCCAGAGCTGTGACACGTTGCTTACCCTGCAGGGCACTGCCCCCAGCGGTGAAAGCTATGAACAGCTTAGCCTATCATACAAGGAACTGACTGCTTTTCAAGGCTTGCCTCTCACTGCGCAGGATGCAGCCCTTCTGGAAAACTGCCGCGTGTTGATCACGAAAAATCCCAGCAGTTCCACCGGACGCACCGATGCCGATCACGCCTTGTGGCTGGATTTACTGGCCGGGTAAATTTCTTTTGACAATTTACCAAAGATGCCTCAAAAACATTGGCGATTCTGCCCTCTGCTCATTCCCCTGTTTTTGCCGTATAATAGGCACAGGGGAATTTATTTTTTGTTTTTATTAAATCAGGAGGGTGCCCTATGTCCCAGACTTCTGTGCTATTTAACAGCGCCTGCCCGGTGTGTGCCTATGCCGCTGCCGAGCTGCAGCGCCACCTTGCCCTGCTGCCCGGTACCTCGCTGCGCGGGCCGGTTCAGCTTATCGTCTGCCCCGATCTGGCCGAATATGGCTATGCCGCCCCTGCCACAAATGAAGATGACCAGTACGCCTTTGACATTACAGCCGACGGCGGCAGCATCCGCGGCGTAAATCCCCGCAGCGTGCTTTTGGGTGTGTACGCCTATTTGCGTTCCATCGGATTCCGTTTTCTGCGCCCCGGCATCGAGGGTACCTTCCCCCCTGCCCTGACCAGTGCCGAACAGCTGGCTGCTTCCGATGCATGCTGTGCCTTTGTGCGCCACCGCGGCGTCTGCATCGAAGGATCCGAGTCGGTGGAAAACATCCTCGATTTTATCGACTGGCTGCCCAAGGTGGGATACAACAGCTTTTTTATGCAGTTCAAAACCCCGTATACCTTTTTGCAGCGGTACTATCATCATGTTTACAATCCCGTGGCACAGCCCGAAGAGATGACCGACGAATTCGTGGACGAAGCTGATCGC
>JAFULE010000254.1 GCA_017483235.1 Faecalibacterium sp.
CTGCTACGCCAAGTGCATCAACCTGAAGGCCGAAAACGAGCCCGAGATCTTCAATGCCATCCGCTTTGGCTCTCTGGTCGAGAACGTTGTGATGGATCCCGAGACCCGCGAGTTCGACTTTGACGACGGCAGCCTGACCGAGAACACCCGCGTGGGCTACCCTGTCGAGTACATCTCCAACAGCCAGATCCCCGGCGAGGGCGGCATCCCCAAGGTGGTCATCTTCCTGACCGCCGACGCTTTCGGCGTACTGCCTCCGATCAGCCGTCTGGATAAGAATGCTGCCATGTACCACTTCGTCACCGGCTTTACTTCCAAGCTGGCCGGCACTGAGCGCGGCGTTACCGAGCCCCAGCCTACCTTCAGCACCCTGTTCGGCGAGCCCTTCATGCCCATGGATCCCTCGGTTTACGCCGAGATGCTGGGCGAAAAGCTGGAAAAGTATGGCACCAAGGTCTATCTGGTCAACACCGGCTGGGCCGGCGGCAGCGCTGCTTCGGGTGCCAAGCGCATGAAGCTGAGCTACACCCGCGCCATGGTTACCGCTGCCTTGAACGGCACCTTTGACAACGTGGAGTTCAAGCACCACGACGTGTTCAACGTGGATTACCCCACCAGCTGCCCCAACGTGCCTGCTGAAATGCTGGACGCCCGCGGCCTGTGGGCCGACAAGGCTGCCTACGACGAGGCAGCCAACAAGCTGGCCACCATGTTCGAGCAGAACTTCACCAAGAAGTACCCCAACATGCCCGCCGAGATCGTCAACGCCGGCCCCAAGGCGAAGTAATTGCCCCCGGCAGCAAACCTGTGAAATAAAATGCCGCCCCGGAACCCTGCGGTTCCGGGGCGGCTTTTTGCCGTAAAAAAGCTTCCCCCGCCGTGCGGCGGGGGAAGCAGATGCGTTTTTGGAAGATTTATTTGGTGCCGTAGATGCGGTCGCCGGCGTCGCCCAGACCGGGCACAATGTAGCCGTTCTCGTTCAGGCATTCGTCCAGCGCACCCACATAGATGTCCACGTCGGGGTGGGCGTTGTGCAGCTTTTCAACGCCTTCGGGGGCGGCGATCAGGCAGATGAACTTAATGCGCTTGGCACCGCGCTTTTTCACCATCGAAACTGCGTCGCAGGCGCTGCCGCCGGTGGCCAGCATGGGGTCCAGCACCAGAACATCGCGCTCGGCAATGTCAACGGGCAGTTTGCAGAAGTATTCGACAGGCTCCAGAGTCTCCTCGTTGCGGTACAGGCCGATGAAGCCCACCTTGGCGGCGGGAATCAGGCTGAGCATGCCGTCCAGCATGCCCATGCCGGCGCGCAGAATGGGCACCAGCGCCAGCTTGCGGCCGGCCAGCACCTTGGTTTTGGCAACCGTGATGGGGGTTTCAATCTCCACCTCTTCGGTGGGCAGGTCGCGGGTGGCCTCATAGCACAGCAGGCTGGCAACCTCGCCTACCAGGTCACGGAATTCCTTGGTGCCGGTCTGCTTGTTGCGCAGAATGCTGATTTTGTGCTGCAGCAGGGGATGGTCAACGATCATGGGCTTCATAAAAACACTCCTTGTTTGTCAAAATATGGGTGTGTTGTGATTCGTAATTCAGCGCTGCTCCAGCGCGGTCAGCTTGGCAATGCGGTTTACATGGCGGCCGCCCTCAAACTCGGTGTTCAGGAACAGGTCCACCAGCTGAATGGCCAGGCCGGGGCCTACCACACGGCCGCCCATGCACAGAGCGTTTGCGTCGTTGTGGCGGCGGGTAAACTCGGCGCTGAAGGCATCGCTGCAGCAGCAGGCGCGGATGCCGGGCACCTTGTTGGCTGCCATGCTGATGCCCACAACGGTACCGCAGAACAGCAGGGCTTTGTCGCACTCGCCGTTTACCACAGCCTTGCAGGCGGGCAGGGCCATGTCGGGGTAGTCCACGCTGGCGGGGCTGTTGGTGCCAAAATCAACATAGGCAAGGCCCAGCTCGTCCAGATGCTGTTTGACGGCGTTCTTCAGTTCGTAGCCGCCGTGGTCGGCAGCCAGTGCAATGGGTTTGGACATAAATATCGACACTCCTTGTAAAAAATACTGGGGCAGCTTCGTATCTTATTTCAAAGGCTTTCGGCCTTCAGTCGCTCGGCGCGTTCCCGCTCAGCCTGGCTCAGCCGGTGATAGCTGGGCAGAAGTTGGGCAGGGGGCACAGCCAGCCCTTCTTCGGCCATGCGGGCAGCCACAAGGCCAACGCCCACAGCGCGGCCCATGGCAAGGGGGGCGGCAATGGGCATGACCCCCGGCACCTGACCGTATTTATTATAGCACAGCCGTGCGCCGTCACCAACAAAAAACAAAGGTTTTTTGCAGCTTTTTACGAAATCTTCCAGCGAATCCACCGCTGCGGCATCGTCTTCGGTCAGGCGGGCGTGGGTGGCAAGGTCGAAGGCGGCGTTGTACACCTGCCCGCGGCGGGCATCCAGTGCGCACAGCACAGTGCCCTCGCCATTGTGGCAGGCCGCCAGTGCCTCCAGGGTGGAAACCGGGGCACAGAGGGTGTTTTTGGCAAAGGCCAGCCCCTTTACCGCGGCAAGGCCGATCCGCAGCCCGGTAAAGCTGCCCGGGCCGGCGTTTACACCGTACAGGTCGATGTCGGCGGGGGTAAGGCCGGTCAGCTGCAGCGCGGTGTCGATCAGGGTCATCAGGCTTTGGCTGTGGGTCATGCCGCCGTCCAGATAACACTCGTACAAAAGGCGGCCGTTTTGCATCACGGCCACACCGGCGGTTTTGCCGGCGGTATCAACGGCAAGCAGGTTCATAAGCTTACCCCCTCAATGGTAATGCGGCGGGTGGTTTCGTCCATGTGCTGAATGTCCACCGTTACCGGCTCTTCCAGTGCCAGCAGTGCGGCAAAGTTTTCGCTCCATTCGGCGGCCACAATGGCGCCCTGATCCAGATAATCGTAAAAGCCGGCGGCCTCCAGATCGTTCTGGGTGCTGATGCGGTACAGATCAAAATGGGCCAGCGGACGGGGCCCCCGATAATAATTCACAATGGCAAAGGTGGGGCTGCTGACCGGGTCGGTGCAGCCAAGGCCGGCGGCCAGCCCTTCGCAAAAGGCGGTTTTGCCGGCGCCCAGCCCTCCGGTAAAGGCCACCACACAGCCGTCGGGCAATGCGGCAGCCAGCCGGCGGCCCAGTGCCACCGTTTCGGCCCGGTTATGGGTGATGAATTCGGCCATACCATGCGGCCTCGCTTTCTTTTTTGCATGGGCGGCAGCTGCCTGCCCTATCCTTTAGTATAGTACAAAACCGGGCAAAGTGCAATCTTGTTGCAGGACGGGGCGCGGTGCGGTATAATAATAAAACTTACGATTTTGCGTTTGCATGCAGGAAAGGAGGGAACAGCTGTGAACGACAACCTGATCGCCTCACATCTGAAAAAGACCGACTGGGTCTATCTGGCCCTGTGTGTGCTGTGCAGCGCGGTGTCCTGTCTGGCGCTGGCCTCCATCGGCTATGCGCAGGGTGGCTTTTCCACCGATGAACTGGGCAACATTGTAGGCCTTGGCAAATACGGCTATGCAGTCAAGCAGGCGGCCGGCGCGGCCATTGGAGTTTTGTGCGCCTTTGTCATTTCAGCCATCGACTACCGCGGCCTTGCCCGCATCTGGCCGGTGCATGTGATCCTGACCTGGGGCGCGGTGCTGCCCACCCTGTTTCTGCACAACTTCCCCAGCGAAACTGCCCCCTTTATCATCGGCTACAGTGCGGGCAACGGCTCGGAAAACTATTCCTGGTACAAGCTGGGCGGGTTTACGGTACAGCCCACCGAATTTGCCAAGATCAGCTTTATTCTCACCTTTGCCATGCATCTGGACAACGTGCGCAGCCGCATGAACGAAC
>JAFULE010000255.1 GCA_017483235.1 Faecalibacterium sp.
CCGGCAGAAGAACTGATGGAAGCGCCGGTGCTGGAAAAAACGCCGGTAAACCGGAAGCCGAAGCCACCGGCGCCGCAGGCGGACAGGATGACACGGTATTGCTACCTGATCGATTATGTGAACTGGGCCCGACGAAAAGAAGGTCTTAGCAGCATCAGCTACGGCGATCTGCAGGCCTACTTTGACCGTTACAAGAAATGGCTGCCGAAGAACTACAAGGAGATGCTGAAATGAGACTAATTGATGCAGATAGCTTAATCTCTGAAGAAAACGAGATTGCGGTACGCCTTAATGGCCCGCGATTTCTGGCAAGGCCGCTTGAAAAATACTTCGAAAACCTTCTTAAGCAGTTTTTGAATGCCGTTGTGTTAAGCTGCCCCACCATTGATGCCGCCCAGGTGGTGCGGTGCAAAGAGTGCAAGTACCGTATGCATCACCCGGAAAGTTACAAGACGCTGCTTTGTGCGCACGAATACTGGGGAAAAGAGTTCCTTCTTGCAGTGAGCGATAATTACTTTTGCAGCTTCGGCGAACGTGAGGGCGGTGTGAACCTAACCGACAGCCCGGAGCTGCTGGAGGATGAAGATGATGAGTGTTGTGATGTTTGCCATAATCGGTATCAGAATTGAAGCAGGCATTGTGTATTGGCTTTGTTATGCTGGTTACAGTTTCGGACGGCTTATGAAACTGTTGATGGATTTTGCAGAGTGGCATAAAGAATGGCTGGCAAAATAAGATCAAACAGCCCCGGAGCAGGAACAAAAAACGGAAAACCAATAACAAACAGCCCCGGCGGAAACCCTGCCGGGGCATTGATAACGGCCCGCAAAGCTGCGTGATGCAGGGGCGGTACCTGCAGGGCCGATGGGCAGCAATGCTGCCAGATTGTACCTTTCTATACATTCTATATAGACCCGAGCAAATAAGCCGTCCGTGTGGGCGGCCTGCATGGCTTGTTTCGTCTATTATCTTAAGGACAAGTCCCGCGGATGGGAGCGGGCTGCGGGCAGGCTGCCGGCCAGGGCGGATCTGTGGCAAGGCGGCTTTGCGAAACTTCGCACCTGAGAATTAAAAAAATATGCACTACCATACCCAGCGCATACGGGCGCACGATGGTACCCGCGCGCGAAGGATCTGACCGGCGCCGGATGTTGCGTCGCGTTTATTGGCAAAAGATGCTTTGCAGTCAGCTGCAGAAAAAGTGAGAAGGAGAGGCAATACCATGGCATACAGGCAAAGTTATGTGTACAGTGGCGCCATGCTGGAGATCGAGCGGGTGCGCTGCGGGGATAACGGCAAGGTGATGCATCGGCAGCGCCGGGGGATACTGACCAGCGAGGCCCAGCAGCGGGCCAACCTGAAGCGGGCCCAGCTGAAGCTGATGCGGTTGATGTGCGTGAACTTTACCCGCGGGGACTATCATATCACCCTGACCATGGAACACCTGCACCCGGCAGTGACGCGAAAAAAGGAATGGGCCAAGTTTATCCGCCGGCTGCGGGCGCTGTGCCGCAGGCGTACCGGCAACGAGCTGAAGTATATTTGCGTGCCGGAAGAACGGGCTGTGCGCCCGCATTACCATCTGGTGTGCAGTGCCTTCGGGCTGGAGATCAGCGAACTGCAGGCGATGTGGCCGCTGGGCCTTGTAAGCCTGCAGCCGCTGGATGGATGCCCGGACTATGGATGGCTGGCACGGTATCTGACAAAGCAAAGCGAAAAGGACAAAAGCGCAAAACGCTGGTATCAAAGCAAAAATCTGGAGGAACCGGTGGTGCAGGAAAAGCGGCTGAAGCGAGCAGCGCTTGCCCACCGGCCACAGGTGCCGAAAGAATACTACGTGATGAGTGCATACCGGGCGGCCACGGCCGATGGGTATGAATGTGAGTACATAGTGGCGATTCGGTATGACCGAAAGCAGCAGCTGCCGGATGATGTGCTGCGCCGGGTAAGCGAAACCTGGGAACAGCTTATGATCTGCGGCATGGAAGCATGAAAGGGGGCGCAGGTATGACCCAGCAGACCAAAGAATTGATCAAGCGGATGCTGCAGAACTATTGTGCATTGCATGGCAGTGGTGCGGCGAGGATCTGCGGCAGTACGGAAAAGGCAAAGCTGTGGCGTGCGGCGATTGATGAAGCGCTGGATTACTGCGACCGGCGCCACCCGATGCGGGCGCAGCTGTTGCGGGTAAAATACATTGCCGGCGCCACCGAGGAACGAACCATGAAACACATGGGGGTGAACCGCACCACCTACCAAAAGCACCGGGCGGAAGCACTGAGCACGGTGCTGGAATTTGCCGCCCGCCGCGGCCTGATCTGAACAAATACCACCATACCATGGGAAGCCTGGGCGCATTGCGCACCGGGCTTTTTCTGCTGCAGTTCACAGAAAAGTCACAGTTAGGGGTACTCTTGTCAAAAAGCATAACAAATTGCAGACTAAATGCAGGAGGATGTGGGGATGGCAGAGGGCAAGAAACGGGTGTACCGGAAGAATACCGTGAAGGGTACCCGAAAAGGAAAGAAATGGCCCGAAGAGGTGCGGACGGCCGCCATGTGTGACCTGATGGTTGGCAACAACATCTGCGCGGTAGCACGAAAACATGGTGTGCCGGAAAGCACACTGCGGTGCTGGATGAAGGAAGCCGAAAAGATGGAGCCGGGCGAGAAGAAAAGCCTGTTTGTACAGGAACGTGAGCGGCAGATCAGGGCGCTGGGGCATTTGGCAGCAAGCGGTGCAAGGGCCAGTGTGAGCTACATCTGCAGCAGGCTGGAGGAAAACGACCGGGATGCGGCGATCTATCACGGGCTGAAGCGCCGCCTTGACCATGACGAAGGCATTAAAACCGAAGAAGAACTGGAGCAGGAGCGTCGGGTGCGGGACATGGTGGTGCACGGTGCACCGGGAACGGTGGACGAGCCATTGACCCAAGAACAGCGCGAGCAGATCGCCGCCCAGATGGCCCGTCACCGGCCGATGAGTGACTTTGCAGCTGCCAACTATCTGCGTGCTCTGACCAGTGTGGCGGCCCGTGCTGCAGAGATGACCGGCG
>JAFULE010000256.1 GCA_017483235.1 Faecalibacterium sp.
CGCGCAGCCCAGAATAAAGCAGCCGTCGGTGGAAAGGTCGGCGATGTTCAGAATGGAATAGCTGATGTAAAGCGCCAGCGCCACAAGGGCATAGATGCAGCCCAGCTCCAGCGCGCTTTGGATCACGTTAAGTGAAAAGATACCGGCCATAACAACAGGCCCTCCTGTGGGTGATTATTCAAAGTCTTCGGCGGTGACCAGTTCGTTTACCTGCGTGCAGTAGGGGGCGAAGTCTGCCTTCAGCTGCGCCATATCATAGCCCAGTGCAGCGGCGGTGTCGGTGTTGACGGTGGCCGTGCCGTTGTCGAAGCTCATGTAGGGAATGCTGCCCGGCGTTTTGCCGTCTACCAGAACCTGCGCCACCAGATCGGCGGTGGCACGGCCCAGCTGCACATAGTCCACGCCATAGCCAAGGAACGCGCCGTTCAGTGCAAAGCTGTCGGCACCGGTAAAGTGAGGGATGTTGGCGTCGATAAAGGTTTCGTAGATGGCCAGCTCGGCGGCCATGATGGTGTTGTCGGTGGGGGTGAACACCGCTTCGACCCCGGCGGCCACCAGCGAAGCGGCAGCCATCTGCACCTCGGCGATATTGGTGGCGGTGCTTTCCACCACCTCGATGCCGTTGGCCTGACAGAAGGCCTTGGCGTCGGCGATGGGCTGGCTGGAGGAAGGCTGACCCAGATCGTACAAAAGACCCAGCTTTTTGATGCCGGGGTTATGGGTGGTGATCAGCTTGAGCACCGAGGCGGTGTCCAGTGCGTCGCTGGTACCGGTCACGTTATCCAGCCCGGTCAGGCCGGCACCCTCAGGGTCGGACACGGCAGCGTACACCACCGGAATGCCCGCGTCGCCCGCGGCGTTCTGCATGACCAGCGCGGTGGGGGTGGCCACCGCCACGATCACGTCCACCTGATCGGCCACCAGATCGGCGGCGATCTGGTTCAGGTTGGATTGGTCGGCCTGGGCGTTGGCGTAAAAATCGGCGTAGTTGAAGCTGACCTTTTTTTCGGCAGCGATCTCGTCCAGCCGGCTTTGCACGGCGGCGATGATCTGGTTGAGGGAGGCGTCGTCCACATAGTTGACGATGCCCACCTTAAAGGCATTGGGATCGGCGGCGGAAGAACTGCCGCCGCAGCCGGTCAGGGCAAACAGCCCGGCAGACGAAGCGGTGAGTGCAGCGGCCTTGAGGAAGCTGCGGCGGGTGATGCGGATGTGTTTCATGGTGTACCCCTTTCTGTACCTTCCGGCGGGAAATAAAAAACCGCCGCCGGCTTTGCGGGGCGGGTGTTTTGATAAAAAAAGAACCCGTCCCTGTGCTGAATCAAACACAAGGACAGGAAAATTTCCTGCGGTGCCACCTTGTTTGCCCTGCATTACACAGGACCGCTCGACGGAGAGCAACCACTCCCCTGCCCGGTAACGGGGGCTGCCGGCACAGGCTACTGCGCGCATTGCACGGTTCACCCTGCCCTCGGCGGTCCATTTGCCTGCCCCGCTTTTCGCCCGTTTCCACCATCCGGGCTCTCTGTGGATGCGCTGTGCAGTTTTATCTCCGCCTCATCGGTTTAACTGCATTATACACTTTATTGCGCTGAAGTCAAGTGTGTATTGTGCAGAAAATCGCTGCCTGTTTTTGGGCACAGTAGGCAAAGGCTTACTGCCCGGCCAGCTCGTCGGCCAGCCGCAGAATTTCGGGGGCGATGCGCTCACGCTCGCGCCGCAGCACGGTGCGGTAAACCGGGTAGGCCAGCGCGGCGCCGGCCATGCCCGCAAGGCCCACCGCAATGCCGGGCATAAACAGCACCTCCGGGCCGGCAAGACACATGCTCATGCCGCTGCCCATTACCAGAATGCACACAATGCCCACCGCCAGCGATACCGCGGTGGCTTTCTGGCCGGGGCGGCGATCCAACACGCGCAGTGTTTCCAGTTTGTTTTCCTGCGGGGGCAGGTATTTGCGGCGGATAGCCTCCACCTCGTCCCGCTGGCTGGCCGAGTAGGTGTAGCTGAAGCCCTGCTGATTGTGTTCCATCGCAATTTCTCCTTTTTATAACATCCTATGCCCCGGCCTGTCGCAGCCGCACCGTAAAGGTGCTGCCTTTACCGGGCACGCTGTCCACCCGGATCTCGCCGCGGGTGATCTGTACCACACGGCGCACCAGCGCCAGCCCCAGCCCGTTGCCGTGGCCGGAATGGCTGGTGTCGCCCTGATAAAATTTTTCGAAGATATGGCGGCCCACCTCGGGGGTCATGCCGCAGCCGGTATCGCTGATGCTTACCTCCAGCCAATCGCCGGTCCGGCACAGGGTCACCCCGATGGTGCCGCCCGCCGGGGTGAACTTGACCGCATTGGAGAGCAGGTTGTTCCACACCAGCGCCAACAGCTCGGGGTCGGCGGTAACGGTGACATCGTCGGGGATCTGCAGCTGGGTTTCCAGCTGCTTTTCGTCCAGCACCGTTTCGTAATTCAGCAGGCACTCGTACAGCTGGCCGCTCAGATCAGAGCTGCGGGCGTCGGGGTAGATCTGCGGGTTTTCCAGCTTGTTCAGCCGCAGAATGTTGGTGACCAGTTCGGTCAGGCGGCGGCAGGTTTTTCGAATGGCCGCTGCGTATTCCAGCCGCTCGGCCTCGGGCAGGGCGGGGCTTTGCAGCATGGTGGCGTAGTTCTGCATCACCGCAAGGGGGGTTTTTAATTCGTGGGATACATTGGCAATAAAATCGGTGCGCAGGGTTTCCACCCCGGCCAGCTCGTCGGCCAGCAGATTGATGCTTTCACCGATTTCGGCAAAGCCGTTTCCGGTAGGGATCAGCTCGTGCACAGCGGCGCGGGCGGTAAAATCCCCCTGCTGCAGCCGGCGCAGGGTGGCCAGAATTTCCTCCACCGGGCGACGGATCATCCAGCGGCGGCGAAACAGGTCGATGGTGGCCATGATGGCCGACAGCAAAAAGATATTGCCCACCAGCAGCGGGCCCACATGGGCCATCAGACCGCGCTGGGGCTCGATTTGAGAAAAGTACAGCAACAGGCTGCAGGTAAGCACAAATGAAATCAGCAGGCTGAACCAGAAAAAGGTTTGCACCCACAACCACAGCGCCTGCACCCACTGGGGGCGGCGAGGGCGGCTCATTGCAGCACCGCCTTGTAGCCCATGCCCCGCACCGTTACAATTTTGAACACCGACTCGCAGGAGGCAAACTTGTCCCGCAGCTTGGTCATGTACACATCCACCGTTCGGCTGCCGGCGCTGGAGTCCACATCCCAGAATTCGTCCATCAACTGGGTGCGGGTAAAGGTTTTGTTGGGGTAGCTCAGCAATTTATAAATCAGGTTAAATTCCCGTGCAGTCAGGGGGATCTCTTCCCCATTCCACTCGGCGGTGCGGGCCTCGGCGTCCAGCGCAAGGGCGCCCAGCACCAGCTTTTTACTGCTGGCAATGCGGGCCCGGCGCAGCAGCGCCCCAATACGCAGCAAAAGCTCGTCCAGATCCACCGGCTTGACCATATAATCGTCGATGCCAAGGCGGTAACCCCGCTGCTTGGCGGCCAGATCATCCCGCGCGGTGACGAACAGCAGGGGGATCTCTTCGTTCAAACGACGCACCACCCGGGCCAGCTCAAAGCCGTCGTCGCCGGGCATCATAATGTCGGACACGATCAGGTCAAACACCTCTTTGTACAGCGCATCATACGCTTCAGCCGCCGTGTGACAGCCCACCGCCTGATAGCCGCTGCGGTTCAGCCAGGCACACATGGTGCGGTTCAGGTCGTGATCATCCTCTACCACCAGGATCTTGAACACAGCACTTCCTCCTTTTGGGGGTTGATATGGCCTTAGTATACCACAGGATTGTTACCGTTGTGTTTGCGTTTGCCAAAAAAAGGGGCGGCCGGGCCACACTGCCCACAGCCGCCCCTTTCAAGGAGAAATGAGATCGATCCTCGATTATTCTTCCGTGTCCTGCTCCTTCTTGTCCAGAAAGGTTTCAACAAACTTGTCTTCCACCTTCTGATAGGCGCCCACTACGGTGTCTTCGATCTTCTGGTAGGTGTCCACCACCGCATCCTCGACCTTCTGATAGGCGCCGCTGGCACTGACCGGCTTATCGCTGCCGAACATCTCAGCCAGCTTTTTGCCGCCCTGCTCGCCAATGTTCTGGGCTACGCCCACAAAGTTTTCTTCCACTTCTTTGTAGCCATCCACCACAGCGGTTTCGATGGCCTTGTAGGTGTTCACCACGCCGTCTTCGATCTTCTGGTAGGTGCCCACCACGGCATTCTCGATCTTTTCCATGCCCTTCAGCTTGTTGTCCGACATTGTACATTCTCCTTCTATCGATGATGGTCTGCTGTTTACAAATCGGATTATACCCCAAAAATGTTTTATTTTTGCTTGCGAAATGTTTGCAAAAGGTTAATGCGAAACAAAAAAGCCGCCCGCAGCCAACGGCCGGGGCAGCTTTTGATAGATGGGAGGATCAGCCGGCGGCAAACTGCTGCCAGGTAAGGGGGGCGGCCTGTACCGGCTGTTCCAGCCGCTCTTTGGCCACCGCCAGCATCAGCTTGATGCGGTTTTCCTGATTGACCCGGGTGGCGCCGGGGTCGTAGTCGATGGGGGTAATGTTGGCCGCCGGGTACAGGGTACGGATGCGGTTGATCATGCCCTTGCCCACAATGTGGTTGGGCAAGCAACCAAAGGGCTGGGCACAGACGATGTTGGGGTAGCCGGTTTGCACCAGCTCGATCATTTCGGCGGTCAGCAGCCAGCCCTCGCCCATCTTGGCGCCCAGACTGATGATGCCCTTGGGCTTTTCGATCAGCTCAGTAAAGGGGGCCGGGGCGTGGAAACCTGCATCGGTCATTGCCTGCAGCATCGGCCGTTCCACGCTGTCCAGCCATGCCAGCACCTGATCGGTGGCCAGCTTGACCGCGCCCTTGCCGCCATACAACACATGATCCTGCCCCATGTTGAAGATGCAGTACTGCAAAAAGCCCATCAAACCGGGGAAGTTTACCTCACACCCCTGGCTTTCGAGGAAGTTCTGCAGGTCGTTGTTGCCCAGCGGCGAATATTTGACATAAATTTCGCCCACAACACCCACCTTGACCTTGGGCACCCGGGTGACCGGAATTTCCGCAAACTCCTTGGCGATCAGGGGGAAGGTTCGTTTCATCTGGGCGGCGGTATAGCCCTTGCCGGCCAGAATCACCTTGCCCAGCCGTTCCACCCACCGGTCCACCAGTGCATCGGCGTCACCCTTTTTGTTTTCGTAGGGGGCGGTCTGGTTGCGCAGCGCGGCCAGCAGATCGCCGTAGAACACGCAGGCGATAAACCGCCGAACCAGCGGCAGGGTCATCTGAAAGCCGCTGTCCTTTTCCAGTCCGGAAAAATTCAGCGAGGCCACCGGAACATTGCCGTAGCCGGCCTTGGCCAGCGCCTTGCGCAGCAGGTGGATGTAGTTGGAGGCGCGGCAGCCGCCGCCGGTCTGGGTGATGAGCAGGGCAGTATGGTCCAGATCGTACTTGCCGCTGTTCAGCGCATCCAGAAACTGGCCAATGACCAGCAGCGCCGGGTAGCAGGTGTCGTTATGGACGTATTTCAGACCCAACTGGGCCACCTGACTGCCGCAGTTGCCCAGAATTTCGCATTTATAGCCCTCGTATTCCAGCACATATTTCAGCAGCCGGAACTGGGTAACCGCCATGTTGGGCACCAGAATGGTGTGGGTCTTTTTCATTTCGGGGGTAAACTTGGGATATTGGAAGTTTTGCATTGCGATCCACCTTTTCAGTTCAGCCGGGGTTGTTCGCGTCGTTCGGTCAGGGCGGCAAACAGGCTGCGCAGCCGGATGTTTACCGCGCCAAGGTTGGTGATCTCGTCGATTTTCAGCTGGGTGTACAGCTTGCCGCCCCGCTGCAGAATTTCGCGGGTTTCGTCGGTGGTTACCGCGTCCACACCGCAGCCAAAGCTGACCAGCTGCACCAGGTCCATATCAGGTTGAGTAGTACAGTAGCGGGCAGCAGCATACAGGCGGCTGTGGTAGGTCCACTGGTTGAGCACACTGGTGGGGAATTTTTCCACCAGATGGCTGATGCTGTCTTCGGTGATCACCGCCGCGCCGCAGCGGGTGATCAACCGGTCGATGCCGTGGTTGATCTCGGGGTCCACATGGTAGGGGCGGCCGGCCAGCACCAGAATGGGCATGCCCTGCGCCCGGGCCTCGGCCACGATCCGGGCGCCGCGCTGCCGCACTGCGTCCAGATATTCCCCGTGGGCGGCATAGGCCGAATCGGCTGCAGCCTGTACCTCGGCCTTGGTGATGCCGCCAAAATATTTGGGCAGCACCTCTTTGGCCATCTTTTCCACAAAGGCCTTGGGCCGGTGGATGCCCACATAGTCGTAAATAAAGGTTTTGCCCGCCAGTTCGGGGCAGTTGCCGGCCAGCACCTCGGGGTAATAGGCCACCACCGGGCAGTTATAGTGATTATCGCCCAATCCTTCGTCCAGATTGTAGCTCAGGCAGGGGTAGAAGATGGCATCCAGATCCATGGCCGCCAGCGCTCTGATATGGCCGTGGCTGAGCTTTGCGGGGAAGCAGGCGGTGTCGCTGGGGATGGTGGCCTGCCCGGCCTGATACAGCTTGCGGTCGGACACAGGGCTGAGCACCACAGCAAAACCCAGCTTATTCCAGAAGGCTTTCCAGAAAGGCAGCAGTTCGTAAAAGCCCAGCACCAGCGGAATGCCGACGGTGCCCCGCACCGCCTGCCCGGGATCGGCGCGCAGCTGCTCGAACAGCTGCTGTTTATAGGCATACAGGTTCAACTCGCTGCTGCCGGCCTTGCCGGTAACCGGCTTGTCGCACCGGTTGCCCGAAATGTACTTGCGGCCGTCGGCAAAGGTGTTTACGGTCAGCTGGCAGTGGTTGCCGCAGCCGCCGCATTTTACGCTTTGCACCGTTTGGGTAAATTCTTCCAGCTGCTGCTCGGTCATCAGGCTGCTGCACCCGCCCATTCCACCGGCGGCCCGGGTTTTGCTCAGGCCGTGCAGTGCAGCGCCGTAAGCACCCATCAGACCGGCAATATCAGGGCGAATGACCTCGATGCCCATCTCTTTTTCAAAGGCGCGCAGCACCGCTTCGTTATAGAAGGTGCCGCCCTGCACCACAATGCGGCGGCCCAGTTCTTCGGGGCTGGAAGCACGGATGACCTTATACAGCGCATTTTTCACCACGCTGATGGACAGGCCCGCCGAAATGTTTTCGATGGAGGCGCCGTCCTTCTGAGCCTGCTTGACCGAAGAGTTCATAAACACGGTGCAGCGGCTGCCCAGATCCACCGGGCGGTCGGCAAACAGGCCCAGCGAGGCAAACTCTTTTACATCATAGCCCAGTGCCTGCGCAAAGGTTTGCAGAAAGCTGCCGCAGCCCGACGAGCAGGCTTCGTTGAGGAAGATGTTGCCAATGGCACCGTCCTCGATTTTAAAGCACTTCATATCCTGCCCACCGATGTCGATGATAAAATCCACATCCGGCATAAAGTACTTGGCGGCGGTAAAGTGGGCCACCGTTTCCACCAGCCCATAATCGCAGCGGAAAGCATTTTTAACCAGCTCTTCACCGTAGCCGGTGGTGGTAACGCTGGCAATCTGCAGGCCGGGATGATTTTTGTACAGCTTAAGCAGCTCGGCCCGGATAAGAGGCAGCGGGTTGCCCAGATTGGGTTGGTAGCTGGTGTACAGCAGGTTGCAGTTGCCGTCGATCACCGCCAGCTTCACGGTGGTGCTGCCGCTGTCGATGCCAATGTGCACCGGGCCGCTGACCGCAGCAAAGGGCACACGGGGCACGCTGGCCTTCATGTGGCGGGCATGGAACTGCTCGTATTCTTCGCGGCTGGCAAACAGCGGCGGGTCGCTGGCATAGCTGGCCGCAGCGGTGTATTCATCCAGCGCATCGGCCACCCGATCCAGCCGGAACTGCCGGTCGGCGTACAGCGCCGCACCCATGGCCACATACAGCAGGCTGTTTTCAGGGCAGCTGCCGGCAAGCCCCAGCGCCTTATCAAAGCTTTTGCGCAGCACACTGCTGAAGGTAAGCGGCCCGCCCAGATACAGAACCCGGCCCTGAATGGGCCGCCCCTGCGCAAGACCTGCAATGGTCTGGTTGACCACCGCCTTGTAGATGCTGGCGGCAATGTCCTCGGCGCGGGCGCCCTGATTGATCAAAGGCTGCACATCGCTTTTGGCAAACACGCCGCAGCGGCTGGCAATGGTGTAGGTTTTTTCGGCCTTTTCGGCGGCGCTGTTCATCTGGTCGGCACTCAGCTTCAGCAGGGTGGCCATCTGGTCGATGAAAGCACCGGTGCCGCCGGCGCAGCTGCCGTTCATGCGCACCTCAATGCCGTTTGTCAGAAACAGAATTTTGGCATCCTCGCCACCCAGTTCGATGATGCAGTCGGTACCGGGGGCCAGCTGTGCCGCCGCCACGCGGGTGGCGAACACCTCCTGCACAAAAGGCACCCCGGCGCTTTCGGCCAGACCCATACCCGCCGAACCCGAAATGCTCAGCACCGCCTGCTGCCCGGCCAGCACCTCGGTGTGCAGGCGGCGCAGTAACTGCTTTGCTTTTTCAATAATATGGCTGAAATGCCGCTCGTAGCTGGAAAACACCAGCCGACCTGCATCATCCAGAACGGCACACTTGATGGTGGTGCTGCCGATATCAAGACCAACTCTCACAAGACCCCTCCTGTGCTTTGGCTATTTTGTATAATTCAAAACCACAGTAATTGTACAAAACAGCAATCCGTTTGTCACCCCACAAATCGCTTTTTTTGTCCAATCTTTACCGCAGAAAAAAGCGCCGCATCGCACAAAAATCAGCGATGCAGCGCATTTTTTACACAATTTTAAAAATCATATCACAAAATATTCAGAAACACACTTTTAACCGTTTCTTTGCCATTTTTCGACAGGCTCAGCGGATATGCCGGCGGAAAAATGCAATCTCGTCCCGGTTGCACTGCTGTGCCAGCGGCAGCCGGATGTTACAGTGGAACACATGGCAGGCATTGGGGTCGCTTTCTTCGCCGTACACTTTCCATTCCACCGGCACGCCCCGATTTTGCAGCAGCTGCGCCATCGGCTGGCAGGCAGGCCGCAAAAAGTCGTTGGCCGCGCTCATCACATAGGCGGGCGGGTAACGGCTGTCGATGCGGCCCAGTACATCCAGCATCTCCCCATAATCCTTCAGCGGCTGGGAGCCAAAATAGTTGGTCACCACACCGGTGCCGGTGGTGGCACGGGTCATCAGGTCGTACATGCCGCAGTTCAGGCCCACTGCCGCCAGCCGGAACTTCGGCGGGCGGATGCCCATGCGCACCGCATACTCCGGGTTTGACCAGATCAGGGCATACTGACTGGTCATCTGGCCGCCGGCCGAGTCGCCCACCAGAAATACATTGTTCAGATCCATGTGGTAAAGCGGGGCATTTTCACAGATCCACTCCATCACCTGATTGCATTCCTGCAAAGGCTGGGGAAATTTTGCTGCCGGGGCCAGCCGGTAGTTGAAGTTGACCACCACAAAGCCCATCTGCGCCAAAGACATGCAGTAATACTGGTATACCTCTTTGGTGCCGTACACATAGCCGCCGCCGTGGAAGCTGACTATGACCGGCAGCGCCTCCCGAGTGCCGGCGGGGTAATACTCATCCAGTGCATTCCATCTGGGATGTTTGCCGTACTGAATATTATCGTGCCGGGTGATATTGGCAGGGGTAGTCAGGCCGGCGTCCCGCTTGCGGTCGGAACGGCCGGCGTTGAAGCGCATCATCAGGGCCGAAATGTAATCCATAACGGTAGTTCCTTTCCTGTATCAGATCGAGCGGAAGCCTTTGCCCAGAATTTCGCTGGAGGAAACAATGGTGATAAAGGCCTGTGGGTCGGCTTGCTTCAAAAAGGCGCGCAGGCGGGTGGCTTCGCGGCGGGTCAGCACGGTCATCAGTACTTCCTGCTCCTGCATGGTATAGGCACCCCATGCCTTCTGCATGGTGGCCGAACGGTGCAGCTGCTCCAGAATAAAGTTTTTGACCGCGGTGCTCTCGTGGGTGACCACCGTGCACACCTTGCGCTGGTTGATGTTATCGATCACACCGTCCACCACAAAGGCCTTGGCCACAAGGCCTGCAATGCAGTACAGGCCGGTGGCCGGGCCGAATTCCAGCGCCGCCAGCACCGAGATGAGCAGATCGCTGAGCAACAGCGCCTTGCCGATTTCAAGACTGGTATGCTTGGAAAGGATCATGGCCACAATGTCGGTGCCGCCGGTGGACGCGCCGATGTTAAACACGATGGCGCTGCCGATGGCCGGCAGAAATACCGCATAGCACAGCTCCAGAAAGGTGTCGCTGCTCATGGGGGCGGTCATGGGCCATAACTTTTCGCAGATGCCCACATAAAAAGACAGCGCAAAGGAGGAATAAATGGTCCAGCCCATGGTTTTGACCCCAAGGAACATCAACCCCAGCGCCACCAGCACCGCATTGACCAGCATCATGGCGGTGCCCACGTTCATGTCGGGCCACCAGCCCGCCATTAAGATGGACAGGCCGCTGGTGCCGCCAAAGGCAAAGTGGTTGGGGGTTTTGAAAAAAGCCACACCCACAGCGGTAAGGATCAGGCCCAGATTCAGCAGACCAAAAAATTTTGCATTGGCCAGAATTGCGGTTTCGGTCAGTTTTGTTTGCCGCGGCATAACAATCCCCTCGTTTTCTGCGTTGGTTTCAGATGGCATCTGTTGCAGCCGAGGCAAGCATACCGCCGCCGCAAAGGGCTTGTCAATATGCGCGCTGCACAGAAAACGCCCCGCCTTTTTGGACGAATGGCGTACAATTCCGCCCATCGGGCCGATTTTGCGCTTGAAGCGGCGGGCAAAATGATGTATGATATACTATTATAGTAGCGCTGTAGCCTCACCGCGCTCATCATGTTGTTTAGGAGGTATGCCCCTCTATGGCAGATAAAAACTTTTTGACCGACATCATCGACGCCGACCTGGCCGAAGGTGCGGTTTCTTCCATCCACACCCGTTTCCCGCCCGAGCCCAACGGCTATCTGCACATCGGCAGCGCCAAGGCCATCTACATCAACTGGAGCATCGCCAACCAGTACGGCGGCAAGTTCAACCTGCGCTTTGACGACACCAACCCCGCCCGCGAGGACGTGGAGTATGTCAACAGCATTCTGGAGGATCTGGAATGGCTGGGTGCCCACCCCAACGGCGGCATCTTCTACGGCAGCGACTACTTCGACAAGTGCTACGAGTACGCCGAGAAGCTGATTCTGGAAGGCAAAGCTTACGTGGACGACCTGACCCGCGAGGAAATGCGCGAGTACCGCGGCGCCGATGCCGGCAAGCCCAGCCGTCCTTCGCCCTACCGCGACCGCAGCGTAGAGGAGAATCTGGATCTGTTCCGCCGGATGCGGGACGGTGAGTTCGCCGACGGCGAAAAGACCCTGCGCGCCAAGATCGATCTGGCCAGCCCCAACATGAACATGCGCGACCCGGCCATCTACCGCATCAAAAAGGTGCATCACCACCGTCAGGGCGACAAGTGGTGCCTGTACCCCATGTATGACTTCGCCCATCCCATTCAGGACGCCATCGAGGGCATTACCCACTCGATGTGCAGCCTGGAATTCGAGAACCACCGCCCCCTGTACGACTGGGTCATCCAGAACCTGTTTGGCGATGTGGTCCCCACACAGCGCGAGTTTGCCCGCCTGAACGTGACCAACACCGTGATGAGCAAGCGCTACCTGCGCGAGCTGGTGGAGATGAACATCGTGGACGGCTGGGACGATCC
>JAFULE010000257.1 GCA_017483235.1 Faecalibacterium sp.
ATGGATACCGACGACAAGACCGTGCGTGACGCAGCCCTGCTGCCCATCATGGACAAGATCGCCGAAGAGCATCCCGAGCTGGACGCCGCCACCCTGGACGCCATCAGCTACAAGATGCAGAAGTACGTTGTCCGCCGCTGGCTGCTGGACGACGGCACGCGTGTGGACGGCCGCGGCATCAACGAGATCCGTCCCCTGGCTTCCGAGGTCGGCATTCTGCCCCGCGTGCACGGTTCCGGTATGTTCACCCGCGGCCAGACCCAGGTTCTGACCACCTGCACCCTGGGCGGCACCAAGGACAACCAGCTGATGGATGACCTGACCGACGAGCAGACCAAGCGCTATATCCACCACTACAACTTCCCGCCGTACTCGGTCGGCGAGGCCCGTGCTCCCCGCAGCCCCGGCCGCCGCGAGATCGGCCACGGCGCCCTGGCAGAGCGTGCCCTGGTGCCCGTTCTGCCCAGCCTGGAAGAGTTCCCCTACACCATCCGCTGCGTGTCTGAGGTTCTGTCTTCCAACGGTTCCACCTCTCAGGCTTCCATCTGCGGCAGCACTCTGGCCCTGATGGATGCCGGTGTTCCCATCAAGGCTCCCGTTGCCGGCATCTCCTGCGGTCTGATCACCGAGGGCGAGCGCTGGATGACCATGCTGGACATCCAGGGCGTCGAGGACTTCCACGGCGACATGGACTTCAAGGTGGGTGGTACCCGCCGCGGCATCACCGCCATCCAGATGGACATCAAGGTAGACGGCCTGACCTACGAGATCATCGAGGAGGCCTTCGAGAAGTGCCGTAAGGGCCGCCTGTTCATTCTGGACGAGATCATCAAGCCCGTCATCGCCGAGCCTCGTGCTGAGCTGAGCCGCTGGGCCCCCAAGATGTTCAGCATGATGATCCCTGTTGACAAGATCAAGGACGTCATCGGCAAGGGCGGCAAGGTCATTCAGGAGATCTGCGCCACCTGCAACTGCAAGATCGACGTGCAGGAGGACGGCCATGTGTTCGTCTCCGCCATTGATCAGGAGGATGCAAAGCGCGCCATCTTCACCATCAAGACCATTGTGGAGGACCCCGAGGTGGGCGCCATCTACAAGGGCCGCGTGACCCGTCTGATGAACTTCGGCGCCTTCGTCGAGATCGCTCCCGGCAAGGAAGGCCTGGTTCACATCTCCAAGCTGGATACCAAGCGTGTCGAGCGCGTGGAGGATGTGGTGGCTGTTGGTGATGCCATCGTGGTCAAGGTGACCGAAATCGACCAGCAGGGCCGCATCAACCTGAGCCGCAAGGACGCCATTCTGGCTCTGGAAGCCAAGAAGAACGCCCAGTAAGCTTGGTTGGGTAAAGTCTTAATCAAAACACAGCATCCCGCCCCGCAAAGCATTCGCTTTGCGGGGCGGGTTTTTTGTGGTCTGGTTAAGGTTCTGGCTGCATAAGCTTGTACCGGTGGCGGCCCACACATGGCTGCCCCAATAAAGGAGACAGGCTGACGTGCATCACAAAAAAGTGTTCGATATTCCCATCACCCGGCCCTTTCTGCCGCCCCGCGCTGAGCTGAATGCGGAGCTGGATAAAATTTACGCCGCTGCCCGGCTGGCCAACGGCGGGCAGGCCACGGCCCGGCTGCAAACAGCACTGCAGCGGCAGCTGGCGGTGCCGCAGGTCAGCCTGTTTGGCAGCGGTCATCTGGCGCTGGAGGCGGCATTGAGGGTGTTTGTTGCCCCTTGCCCCGGCGGGCAGGTGATCACTACGCCGTTTACCTTTGCTTCTACGGTCAACGCCATTCTGCGCTGTGGGCTGCAGCCGGTGTTTTGCGATATAAAGCGTGATGACTTTACACTGGATGCTGAACAGTTGAAACACTGCATAAACGAACGTACCTGTGCGATTTTGCCGGTGCATGTGTATGGGCATCCCTGTAATATTGGGGCGATACATACAATCGCCGATCAATACAGCCTGCCGGTGATCTATGATGCCGCCCATGCCTTTGGGGTAACCGTAAACGGGCAAAATCTGGCCCGGGCAGGGCGGGCATCGGTATACAGTTTTCATGCCACCAAGCTGTTCCACACCGCCGAAGGCGGAGCGGTGGCAGTAGGTGGCCCTGCCGGCACGGCTGTGCTGCGCCGCAATGTCGACGCACTGCGGCTGCAGGCGGAATTTGGGCTGGGGGAAACAGGCGATATCCTTTGCCCGGGTGGCAACGGAAAGATGAATGAGCTGGAAGCCGCCATGGGGCTGTGTGTGCTGCCGCATCTGCGGGAGATCATTGCCTGCCGCCGCGCACTGACATGGCGCTACCGGGAACAACTTGCGGCCATTCCCGGCCTGCGGATGTTTTATCCGGATCAGCTGCCCGGGGTAGAATACAACTACGCCTATTTTCCGGTGCAGATCGATCCGGTCACCTTTGGCTGCAGCCGGGATGCTTTGTGGCATACTCTGCAGCGGCAGGGAATCGAAGCGCGGCGCTACTTCTGGCCGGCTATACCGGATGCAGCCTGCTACCGGGCAAAGTATGGCGGCATATCGATCCCGGTGGCTCGCCATGCGGCCGAAACAGTGCTCTGCCTGCCGCTGTTCGACAGCATGACCTTTGATCAGCTTGACCGGGTATGTGCTGCTGTGCGGGCAGCACGAAAGTCATGAGCGGCGCAGATATCCCACTGCCCGGCTGGCCGGCCCATCGCCCGCCGCCTCGTATTGCCGCGGTGATGCAGCCCTACTTTTTGCCCTATCCGGGCTATTTTGCCCTGATGAAGCATGTGGATGTGTTCATTCTGGACGATCTGGCCCAGTACACCCCCAAGCGCTGGATGAACCGCAACCGACTGCGCACACCGGATGGAGGTTGGCAGTATTTTACCTTGCCGGTGGCTCATGCGCCTGCTCGAACCCCCATTTGTCAGATACAAATTGCCCCTGAAAACTGGAAATGCCGCCTTTTTGGTCGTTTGACCGCGTATGCCTGCGCACCAAACTATGCCGTAGTGTGTTGCTTGCTGAAGGATTGCGCGCAAAGTGATATCGCTTTACTGAATGTGCTGAATGAGCACGCACTTCGTATGATTGCTGATTATTTAAACATAGATACGCCAATTTATCTACTTTCGCGGCTGAACCTGCCCGGTTATTGCCCGCCTTATCCCAAAGGGGAAAATGCTTTGGCGGTTTGTCGGGCACTGGGAACGGTAGAGGAATATTGCAATCCGCCCGGCGGCAGTGCGTTTTATCCGCGTCAGCCTTACCGGGAAGCGGGCATTCGGCTGCGTTTTCTGGAATGGCAGCTACCACAAGCCCCGCCCGGCAGTTGGCAGCCGATGCTTTCAGTGCTGGACGGCATGATGTGGCTGTCGCCCGGGCAGCTGGCCCAAAGCCTGCAGAATTTCCGCCTGTTCGAATGAGATGTTCCGTGTCCGCCTACAATAAAAGCAATCCAGAGAAGGGCAGGCGGCGAAATGGCAGAACCGAAGATAACGGTATGGCTTTCCAGCTATCAGCATGCGGCGTATCTGCCGCGGGCAATCGAGAGTATTCTCGGCCAGACCTTTCAGGATTTTGAATTGTATGCGGTGGACGATTGCTCTACCGACGGCAGTTGGAAGATTTTGAAGCAATATGCTGCGCAGGACAGCCGAATGCACATCTACCGGCACCGCCGCAATCTGGGCGGCAGCCATATGGAAATGCTGCTGCCGCGCCTGAAAGGAAAATATATTGCCATCGCTCACAGCGACGACGCATGGGCGCCCCGTAAACTGGAACGGCAGGCAGCGTATCTGGATGCTCATCCTGCGGTGGATGCTTGTTTTACAGCAGTGCAGTTCATTGGAGAAAACGGCTGCCCGCTGCCGGATGATCGGGTGCATTACGAGCGTTTTCGGCCCGAAAGCCATACCCCGACGGGCTGGCTGCGGCGGCTGCTGATCCGGGGTAACTGCCTGTGCCACCCCAGCGTTATGCTGCGGCGGGAGGTATACAGCCTGCCGGGGGCGCTGGCGCCGGGGTTTTATTCCATGCCCGACTATCACCGCTGGCTGCTGCTGGCTGCCACCGGGCACCAGATTGTGGTGCTGCCCCAGAAGCTGACCTTTTTTCGGCTGCGGGATCATAAAGCCAATATGAGCGCCGATACCCCGGCGGTGCGCAGCCGCTGTCAGGCCGAGCAGATGTTTATAGCCTGCACCTTGTTCCAGCGGGCCCATCCGACAGTGCTGCGGCAGGCTTTCCCGGAAATGGAGCAGTGGCTGCCCCGCTGTGGGGCGACCCGGGCACATTACACGGTGGCCTTGGCTCGCACCCTGCTGCAGCTGAACTGTGCCCCCGGGCTGCAGGCCGAAGCGGCCCGCCGGCTGTTTTGTGTGATGCAGCGGCCCGGTGGGGCGGCATGGCTGCGCC
>JAFULE010000022.1 GCA_017483235.1 Faecalibacterium sp.
AACTGGATACCCACTGGATCCATCGCGGTGGTGAGAACCCCGTCGAGTTCATCAAGAAGTATGCCGGCTCTGTCCGTCTGCTGCATCTGAAGGACTACCGCATCGCCAACGTCAATATGCCCGACATGAGCAACGGCTTTGACATGAAGGCCTTTGCCAACGCCTTCTTCTCCGAGCCCGTGCAGTTTGCCGAGCTGGGCAAGGGCAACCTGCCCCTGAAGGCCTGCATCGAGGCCGGTCTGGCCGGCGGCGCCGAGTACTTCCTGATCGAGCAGGACGACAGCTACGGCCGCGATCCGTTCGACTGCCTGAAAGACAGCCGCGATCACCTGATCCAGCTGGGCTACGCCGACTGGTTCAAGCTGTAAGCGCCCCACAAAATCCCCTGCATGCAACGTGCCCCCGCTGCGGTAAGCAGCGGGGGCACGTTTTGTTTACAGAACTGCAGGTTTTGCCGCATCTGTCATGCTTTCCAGTAGGTTTTGCAATCCGGGGTGCGGTGCAGGTAACCGAAGTCCACCAGTTCACGGCGCAGCAGGGCGGCGTCAGGCCAGATCTGCTTTAAAATGGCGTTCAGCTCTGGTTCGGGGTAGTGGTATTCCGGCTGCAGTTCGGCGGCAATGCGGTCCAAAAGCACCTGCCGTTTTTTGGCTTTATAGCTGTAGCTGCGCAGCCGCAGAGGGCTTTCGCTTTCAATCAGTGCCCGGCAGATGGCGGCCCGCTCGGCTTCGGTTACGGTAACCGGCGGCAGCTGCGGCACCCCGGCAGCATTCAGCACCACCTTGTACAGCCCCCCTTCGCTGCAGCCGATCAGCAGGGTGCAGCGGGCCAGTTTGGGCAGCCGCAGCGCAGGCTGCTGTTCGGGATACAACCGGGTGAGCCGGTAATGGTCCAAGCCTACCTGCGCCACAAAGGTCAGGTGATGCTGTTTGGTCATGGGGTGGTCAAATTCCAGATACCATTCGTCCTCTACGGCGGTGATGGTGGGCAGATGCCCATCGGCGGCCGGCCGAGGCTGCAGCGCGGCCAACGGACGGCCGCAGCAGGTAAGCTGAGCACCACCCAACTGGGCAGCCAGATTGCCGCACTGCGGGCAAAAGTAAATTTTCAGATTGCGCATATTTCCCCCTTGCGACGATACTTTCAGCTGGCCGGCAAGCAGCGCCCGCAGATCCACCGCGTACAAATCGGCAAGTGCCGGCAGTAAACTCAGGTCGGGACACCCCTTGCCCCGCTCCCACTTGCTGACCGCCTGCTCGGTAACGCACAGCGCCTGTGCCACCTGCCGTTGGGTATAGCCTGCACCGGTGCGCAGGGTGTGCAGCAGTGCACCGATTTTTTCTGCATCCATGGCCGTGCCCCCTTGTTGTCTGGTACAACTTCAGTATAGCGGCCGGCCGGGCAAAAGGCAATCAACGCGCCGTTGAGCGCAAAAAATCCCCACAGAAGATTCTGCGGGGATTTTTGCATTTATTGTTCCATGCCCACAATGCCAAAGGCGCCGACACCGCCGTGGCAGGTGATGACACAGCCGGTTTTCATCCAGGTGACCTGCTGCACGCCCAGCTCTTTTGCGGTCTGCTCGGCAGCCTGACGCAGTTCGTCGCCAAAGCCGGGCGCCCAGATAAAGTACAGATGGTCGGTGCTGAGGGCGTATTTTTCCATATGATCGCGGATCAGGGCAGGAATTACCTTTTTCATAGCGCCGCGATACTTTTTCTTGGCCAGAAGGTAACCGTTTTCCACCTCGATGCAGGGGTGCAGCCCCAACAGGTTACCCACCATGGCGGCGGCATTGCTGACACGGCCGCCGGCGCGCAGGTAGTCGAGATTTTGCGGGATAAAGGCCATGCGGGTGCGGGCCATGATTTTTCTGGCTTCCTCGGCGGCTTGTTCCACGGTCATATCGGGGTTGTGCTGCAGCAATTTTGCCAGCTGCAGCACAACAGCGGCCTGCCCCACCGACACCTGTTTGGTGTCCACCGCCACCACATAGTCCCACTCTTCGGCGGCCAGCTCGGCGCTGTGGTACGAACAGGTGGTAACCGCCGAATAGGCCAGATACAGAATTTTGTGCTGGGGCCAGCGGGCGTGGATCTGGTCAAACACCACATTGAAATCCTCGGGGGTGCAGCCGCTGGTACGGGGCACATCGCCGGTTTTATCGTAATATTCACACACCTCTTCCGCAGGGAAGGTGCCGTCGTCTTTGGTCACAGTGCCCAGCTGCACATGCATGGGCGCCAGATAAATGCCGTATTGGGCGGCCTGCTCGGGGGTGATGTCCGAACCGGTTTCCGCCACCAGAATTACATTTTTATGCATCAGGATTCTCTCCTTTTCTGTATAGAACCAATTACTTGAACAAACCTAATAAAGTGTACCACGATTTCGCCATGAAAGCAATATCAAAAACCACGTGATTTAATTTTTTTGTTTATATTGTTTATTGAATTTTGCCTCCTGTATAGCATAGTCGCTTTTTGTTTGCGCCATGCTTCGGGTTTGTTGTTGTACGGTTAAAAACAAAAAAGCCCCTGCCAAAGGCAGAGGCCGGTGTGCTGCGTGGGAGTGGCTCAGGCTTCCTTTACCCGTTTGCCGCAGATGTGGTCGGGGATCAGCTTCAGCAGCAGGGTATTGGGGCCGGACTGTTCAATTTCGCGGTGGATATACGCTTCGTCGGTGGTAAACTTGCGGCTCAGCCGTGCGGTCAGATCGGCGATCAGGGCAGGATCATCCAGAATCTGCACCCGGCCAAACACGATCACGCTGTTGACGGTGTAGGCCCACTCGCCTTCGGGGCGGGTGCCGCTGTCGTACACACAAAAGCTGACCTTGCCGCACTGCTTCAGGGCGTCGGTACGGTGGCTGGGGGCTTTGCCGCAGTGGAAATAAATGCAGCCGTCATCGGGGTTGTAAAAGTGGTTCATGGGGGTGCCATAAGGGTACCCCTCATCCCCCAGCACCGACAGCACGCCGCGGGTTTCTTCGGTCAGCAGGCGGACGCATTCTTCCCGGGGCAGGGCATTGCGCTTGCGCAGCATTTCACGAAACATAGCAGTTCCTCCTTACAAAAAACGCACCGGCTATACCGGTGCGTCTGGTTGGCTCAGTTGCCGCAGCTTTCGCCGCAGCCGTCACAGTCGTCGGCCAAAGTGGCGGTGGCCGCACCGGCAAGGGTGGGATCCATCGCTTCGGCCACCTTGACCATAATGGCGCACTCCATCCGCTTGCGGAACACCTTGCAGCCGTACTCGTACACGCCGTGGATGTCGCCGGTAGCGTGCAAAGCGTTGGCCGCGCAGCCGCCCGAGCAGTACAACCGGGCCCAGCAGTCCTTGCAGTCGGGGCGGGCATACACGTTGCACAGCTTGAACTCGTCCCGCAGGGCAGTGTTGGTGACACCCTGCCAGATGTCGCCCAGCTTGTAGGCCTCGTCGCCCACAAACTGATGGCAGGGATACAGGTCACCCCACGGGGTAACAGCCATGTACTCGGTACCGGAACCGCAGCCCGAAATACGCTTGTAGATACAGGGGCCATGGGCCAGGTCGAGGATGTAGTGGTAGAAGGTGATGGGCTTGCCGGCCTTTTCGCGGCGCAGCATATCCTTGGCCAGCAGTTCGTACTGGTCAAACAGAATGGGCAGGTCGGCCTCGGTCAGGGCGCTGGGGCTGTCGGGGGCAGAGACCACCGGCTCCATGCTCAGTTCGGTAAAGCCAAGGTCATCGGCCATATGGAACAGATCGTTGGTAAAGTCGGTGTTATAGTGGGTAAAGGTGCCGCGCATGTAATAGCCTTTGCCGCCGCGGGCTGCCACAAACTTCTGGAATTTGGGCACGATATCGTCGTAGCTGCCCTTGCCGTGGATGTCCACGCGGAAGCGGTCGTTCACCTCTTTGCGGCCGTCCAGACTGAGTACTACGTTGTGGCACTCTTTGTTGGCCCACTCGATCACCTCGTCGGTGACGCCTACGCCGTTGGTGGTGAGGGTGAAGCGGAAGTTCTTGTTGTGTTGCTTTTCGATGCTGCGGGCATAGGCCACCAGCTGCTTGCACACTTCAAAGTTCATCAGCGGCTCGCCGCCGAAGAAGTCCACTTCCAGATTGCGGCGGGTGCCGGAATGCTCGATGAGGAAATCCAGCGCGCGCTTGCCGGTTTCGAAGCTCATCAGGCCGGCCTTGCCGTGGAACTTACCCTGTGCCGCAAAGCAGTACTCGCAGTTTAGGTTGCAGGTGTGGGCCACGTGCAGGCACAGCGCCTTGACCACAGTGGAGCGGTTTTTGAAATCGAAGGCCTTGTCGGCGTAGGTGTCCGGGGCAAACAGCTTGCCTGCCGCAGTCAGCGCGGCAATGTCGGCAAACACATCGGCAAGGTCGCTTTCGGTAATGATGCCGGTATCGGCATCGGCGCAGGGCTTGCCCAGCCAGCGCTCGGCCAGCGCGGCCTTGGCGTCGGCCTCGGTTTTACCGGCAGCCAGCAGTTCGATGGCGTCGTAGGCCACCTCGTCCACGGCATGCACACTGCCGCTGTTGATATCCAGCACAATGTTATAGCCGTTGAGTTTATATTGATGGATCATAATACGGTTTCTCCTGACAGATCGTAATGGGCGGAAAAAATGCCGGAACGCCAAGCGTTCCGGCATTCAAACTTGCCGAACTTATTCCTTCTCGCAGGGCTGGTTGGCAATGCCGCAGCTGGTCTTGCAGGCGCTCTGGCAGGAAGTCTGGCACTCGCCGCAACCGCCGTTGATAACGCTCTTGGCCATATCGCGGGTGTTCAGGGTCTGGATATGCTTCATAGGGCAATCCCTCCTTCTAACATTCAAGATTACACTAATAATACACGCAAGCAGGGGGTTTTGTCAACCCGCCACGCACCGATATCCCCCATTTTTTGCCCCGGTGTGGTGCAGCCGGGTGCCCAGCGCCTGCAAAGCAGCCACTGCGGCCAGAAATTCGGCGGTAATCTGTTCACCGGGGGCGATCAGCGGCACCCCGGGCGGGTAGGCCCACACATACTCGGCGGCCACGCGGCCAAGGGCGCCCGATTCCGCCACCGTTTCGGCCGGGGCCGCAAGGGCCGCCGCAATGGTGCAGTGCACCGGGGGCAGCGGCGGCAGCACCGCAGCCGCTGCGGCATCTGCCGCGACAATGCATTCCCGGTCGATGGTCAGCAGTGCCTCGGCAAAACGACACAGGGCGGCAGGGTCATCGGCAGGGGCGGTCATGGCCAGCAGGTTTTCGCCGCAGGCCATCTCGGTTTCAAAGCCAAAGCGGCTGCGCAGAAGTTCCGCCAACTGTGCACCGGTCAGCCCGGCAGCACGGCCGTTTACCAGCAGCTTGGAAGGGTCGTGGGCAAACACGGTTTCGTCCGGGTGGTCGGCCGGGCTCTCTCCGCCGTGGCACAGCACCCGCAGATGCTGCAGCCGGGCCGCCGCCCGGTCAAAGGCGGCAAGAGCCACCGTCCAGTTTTTGTAAAGCTCTTCGCCGCGGGTGGCCAGCAGATGCGCCGCGCCGTCCAGCGAAGCCAGCAGCGGATAGGACGGCGAGCTGGTTTGGAAGATCTGCAGCTGCCGTGCCACCGCATCCGGGTCCACCAGATCGCCGTTCAGGTGCAGCCATGCGGTCTGGGTCAGGCTGGGCAGGGTTTTGTGAGCACTTTGCACCACCAGATCTGCCCCGCATTCCACCGCGCCCGCCGGGAAGTTATAGGGTGCCCAGCGGATGAGATGGGCGCCGTGGGCCTCGTCCACCAGCAGCGGCACCCCATACAGATGGCACACGAAGGCGATGCCGTGAATATCCGAAATCACACCCTCGTAGGTGGGGCTGGTGAGAATGACGCATTTTGCCTGCGGGCAGCTGCGCAGCGCCTGCCCCACCGCTTCGGGGCTGACGCTGCCGTACACGCCAAAGACCTCATTGATGGGCGGGGCAAGCCAGCGGACAGTCAGCCCGCCCAGTTCGATGGCATGGTATACCGCTTTGTGACAGTTGCGGGCAGCAATGACCGTGCTGCCCACCGGGGCAAGGGCACGGATGCCTGCCAAAAGGCCGGCAGTGCTGCCCCCCACCAGATGCCAGCTGCGCTTTGCACCATACAGTGCGGCGGTGCGCTGCATCGAGTCGGCCAGAATCTCCTCTGCATCGTGCAGATCATCCACACCGGGCACCTCGGTCAGATCCCAGTCAAAGGGCAGCCCCGGCGCAGGGGCCAGCCGGCGTTTGTGGCCGGGCATGTGCAGTGGATACAAACCCTTTTGGGCGTATGCCTGCAGCTGAGCAGTCAGCGGCGGAGTCTGCATACCCTGCCGCAGCAGTTCCAGTTCTTCGGTGTAGATGCAGTGCGGGATGGTATTCTGTGCCACAGCCTGCACGCATTCCTCGAAATTGAACCAGCACACCTCGGCCACCTCTTCGGGCTGCAAGGTGAACTGCTGCGGCTCTTTGTCCAACCAGAGAATGTACACGTTGCTGACCTGATCGTCCACAAACGTGCTGCCGTGGAAGCTGCCCCGATACTGGAACCGCCGCTGCCCGCAGTACAGCAGCTGATCGGGCCGGGCGGCAACCCCCAGTTCTTCCTGCAGCTCGCGCAAAGCCGAGGGCACAAAATCCACCCCGGCGGGGATATGCCCCGCACTGGAAATATCCCAGCAGCCGGGGAAGCTGTCTTTATTGTAACTGCGCTTCTGCAGCAAGATCTGTACCCGGCCCGCGCGGCTGCGCAGCAGCCACACATGGGCGGTGCGGTGGCGGATGCCCTGCGCATGGGCAAGGGTACGTTCCACCGTTTGACCGGTGGGCTGGCCATATTCGGTTACAACATCAAAAAATTCGGGCATAGGGCGGCATCCTTTGCGGGTCGTTTTTTGTTATTGTACCACGGGCTGGGCCTGCCCTCAACACCGGGGCGGCAAAAATCAGGCGGCAGGCTGACCGTTGAAGTCGCCGTCACCCAGCTGTACCGATACACAGCCGGGATACTGCCGGGCCAAAAGCGTAAAGCCCAGTGCCGCCAGTTCAAACGCACCGTGTACATATTGCAGCCCCTGTACGGTGGGCTGGGCAGTCACCGCACACCAGCCACGGCCGGGCACCCCGTCCACCGCAAGGTCCTGCAGAAAGGCAGCCCCGGCCTGTGCCAGCCTGCAGCACAGTGCCTGCATCAGAGTGCTTTCGGCCGCCGGCAGGCTTGACGGGGCATCGGCGGCCTGCCCGCACACCACAAGCTGAAAGCAGGGGGCTTCGCCGCCGGGGATGATGTTCATGGTTACTTCGGTCATATATGCTCTCCTTTCCGTATTCACAGGGGCAAGTCCGTCTTATCGGGCCGGGGCTTTGGTATGCTCAACCTGCCGGATATTTTTCAAATTCGTCTTGCGCACCGTCTTGTGTTGTGATAAACTTAGTTTGCTAAGTTTTATCTGTGGTTGAAAGCCCCGTCGGCACCATCACTTCCGGGCTTCGGGGCTGGATTTGCCCACAGTATAGCTTAGTTTTCTAAGCTTGTCAACCTTTTTGACACAAGTTCACACAGAAAGCAGGTCAACGCACTATGGATACCTACGACCGCATTGCCCAACTGATGATCCAGCACGGCGAACGCGCCGCCGATCTGGCCAAAGCCACCGGCATTTCCACCGGGCTGCTTTCGCAGTGGAAGGCCCGCATGCAGCGCCCCTCGCTGGAAAAGCTGACCCTTGTGGCCGAACACTACGGCGTGACGGTGGATGCCCTGCAGGGCAAAGCCGCCCCCCAGCCGGACATCACCTTTGACGATTTCACCTACGCCCTGCACAATGAAACGCAGGAACTGACCGAAGAAAACAAGCAGAAGCTGCTGGAGATGGCCCGCTTTTTTAAAGCACAGCAGAAAAAGCAGGCCGATCAATAGCCGCACGGGAGTGCCGCATGACTGAACTTTCCACCATTTATCAGGATGCCCAGGCCGCTGGGGCACAGATTTTTCCCTATTCCATCGGCTTTACCGATGCCGCCACCATCGAGTCGGAGGGGCAGTACGGCATTTTTCTGGATTTTGAGCAGTTTGGCTGCATGGGGGACTTTTTCTGGGCACTGATCCACGAGGTAAGCCACTGTGCTACCGGCTGCACCCACCGGGTCAGCAGCCCTTATGATCTGGTAGCCCGGCACGAGTATAAGGCTAACCGCCGCGCCATCGAAACTTATCTGCCCGCCGCGGCTTTACAGAAGGCCATGCAGGCCGGCTACACCGAACCGTGGCAGCTGGCCGAATATTTTACCCTGCCGGAAGAAGCCATTCGGATGGCGCTGGAATATTGGACCCAGCGGCGCGGGCTGGACCTGAACATCGAACCCAACAACGAGGTATGTGTATGAACAAAAAGATAAAACAGCTGCTGGGCAGTGCCCTTGCCGTGGTGCTGATCCTTGCCATGAGCCTGTTTGGCGGCGGCACCGGCCAATCAAACGACACGCCCGCAGGGGGCAGCTCAGTAGTTTACAGCCAGTCTGATGCTGCCCAATCCACCCCTGCCGATCCGCAAAGCCAGCCTGACGGCGGCCAAAGCAGCCCGGCAGCCACCCCGGCTGACAGCAGCCCGGCCCAGTCCACCCCGGTGGAGCATCCGGCCAACAGCCCGCCGGCCGACACCCTCGACGAAAACGGCAGCTACGACAGCAAAGAAGAGGTCGCCCTGTACATTCATCTGTACGGCCGGCTGCCCGGCAACTACATCACCAAAAAGCAGGCCGAAGCGCTGGGCTGGCAGGGCGGCTCGGTAGAGCGGTACGCCCCCGGCAAATGCATTGGCGGCAGCAGCTTTGGCAACCGGGAAGGGCTTTTGCCCACCAAAAAGGGCCGCAGCTGGACCGAATGTGACATTGACACACTGGGCAAAAGCAGCCGGGGCGCCAAGCGGATCGTGTTTTCCAACGATGGGCTGATCTACTACACCCCCGATCATTACGAAAGCTTTGAGCTGCTGTACGGGGAGGAGTAAGCCATGAAACAGGTTTTACTGGATGGCGCACTGCTTGCCACCCGCGCACAGGTACACCGAATGCTGGCCGAAGCACTGGACTTCCCCGCTTATTACGGCAGCAATCTGGACGCCCTGTACGACTGCCTGACCGACCTGCACAGCCCGGTGCAGATCACCCTGACAAACACCGATGCATTGGGGCCCTGGAGCGACGCACTGCGCCGCACATTGGCCGATGCCGCCGCCGAAAACCCTGACCTGACCATTCTTGAACAAAACACAAAGAAAGAAGGAACCGCTATGATCCCCACCCCCGAACAGGCCCGCGCACTGCTGCAGCAATACAACACGGGCGAATTTCATCTGAAACACGGCTACACCGTAGGCGATGTGCTGCGCTGGTACGCCAACGAGCTGGGCTACGGCGAGGAAGCCGATTTCTGGCAGGCCGTAGGCATTCTGCACGATCTGGATTTTGAGCAGTGGCCCGACCAGCACTGTGTCAAATGCGTGGAGCTGATGCAGCAGCACGGGCTGGACGAGCGGCTGATCCGTGCCGTCGCCAGCCATGGCTGGGGCATGACCGGCTCGGCCTATCAGCCCGAGCACGCCATGGAAAAGGTGTTGTTCGCGGTGGACGAGCTGACCGGCCTGATCGGTGCAGCCGCCGCCATGCGCCCCTCGAAGAGCGTGAGCGATCTGGAGCTGAAAAGCCTGAAAAAGAAGTACAAAGACAAGCGCTTCGCCGCCGGCTGCAGCCGCGATGTGATCGCGCAGGGCGCCGAGCAGCTGGGTTGGACTTTGGATGAGCTGCTGGAAAAAACCATTCTGGCCATGCGTGCCAGCGAAAATGTGGACTGAATCTCATTTACAAAATACCCCCGCTGCAGCCGCAGCGGGGATTTTTTGCCTGTGCTGCGCCTTATTCTGGAAAAACAAACGAATTTTAGCACTTTAGCACAAAAAAGTTCATTCATTTTTATGGCCAAAATGGAATTGCTTTTTTTGCCGCTTTCGTGTAGTATAATAGCAAATCTGGATAGAGGCGCACCGCACCAAAAGTATGCCGGCTGCAAGGCAGCGCAGCCGTTGGCCGGCAAAAAGGGGTGGGTGCCGAAGGCAAAGCCAATGCGCGGGCTTTGTTCTGGGCCGGTGGGCAAACAGCCGCCGGACTGTCGCACCTTTCCGTGCGGAGTGCTATCTTTACAGCCGGCGCCCTTTGGGCGCGATTTATGCGCAGTTGTAAGGACAATGCCCCGCAACGGGCCTTGTCCTTTTTGTTTTTCCGGCGCGGCGCATCGGGGCCTGCCGCAGCCGTTTTATCGCCCCGGTTCTGTATGGAGGGTATATTGATGAGAGAACCTGTTTTTAAGGGCATTGCCACCGCACTGGTCACCCCGTTTTACGCCGACGGCACCGTAGACTACGAAAGCTACGGCCGGCTGATCGACTGGCAGATCGAACAAGGCATCAACGGTCTGGTTGCCTGCGGCACCACCGGCGAGGCTTCCACCCTGACCGATGACGAGCACAAAGAGGTCATCCGCTTCACCGTTGAACGCGCCGCCGGCCGGGTTCCGGTGATTGCCGGCACCGGCTCGAACGACACCGCCTATGCCATCGAGCTGACCCGCTACGCCTGCGAGGTGGGCGCCGATGCGGTGCTGGTGGTGACCCCCTATTACAACAAGGCCACCCAGGAAGGCCTGTACCGCAGCTTTACCGCCATTGCGGACGCTTCCACCAAGCCGGTGATTCTGTACAACGTGCCCAGCCGTACCGGCTGCAAGATCAGCGCCGCCACCGCCGCCCGTCTGGCTGAACATCCCATGATCACCGGCATCAAGGAAGCCAGCGGCGACATCAGCCATATTGTAGAGCTGGCCTCGCTGGTAGCCGGCAAGCTGGATATCTACTCCGGCAACGACGACCAGATCGTGCCCATTATGGCCATGGGCGGTGTGGGCTGCATTTCGGTGCTGTCCAACGTGATCCCGTCCGAAACGGTGGCCATCAGCGACGCCTTCTTTGCCGGCGATATCAAGACTGCAGCCGCCCTGCAGTGCAAGTATCTGCCCCTGATCAACGCTTTGTTCTGCGAGGTGAACCCCATTCCCGCCAAGGCGGCCACCGCTGCTATGGGCTACGGCGTGAATGTGCTGCGCCTGCCTTTGACCCCCATGGAAGCCGACCACGAAGCGGTGCTGCTGCAGCGCATGCGGGATGCGGGGGTGCAGGTATGAGGGTACTGGTACACGGCGCGGCCGGCTACATGGGGCGCCATGTAGTCCGTATGGCCGGCGAGGGGGTTTGCGGCGCCAGTCTGGGCGCCGCTGTGGACGCGTTTGCCGGCGGCCAGTCCGGCATGGTGACCACCCTTGCCGAGGCCGCCCCTGCGGATGTGATCATCGACTTCAGCCACCATACGGCAGTGCCCGGTGTGCTGGCTTATGCAGTGGAAAATAATCTGCCCGTAGTGATTGCCACCACCGGCTGCACCGACGAGGAAAAACTGGCCATTGTGCAGGCGGCCAAACAGGTGCCGGTGTTTTTCAGTGCCAATATGTCTGTGGGTGTTGCCCTGCTGTGCCGGCTGGCAAAGCAAACAGCGGCGCTGTTCCCCGATGCAGACATTGAAATTGTGGAAACCCACCACAACCGCAAGCTGGACGCGCCCAGCGGCACCGCCCTGATGATCGCCGACGCCATTCGCGCCGTGCGGCCCGATGCGGTAAATCAGTGCGGCCGCAGCGGCATGGCCAAACGCCAGAAAAACGAAATCGGCATTTCGGCCATTCGGCGGGGCAACATCCCCGGCATTCACGAGGTGATCGTGTCCACCGCCAATCAGGCCATCACCTTAAAGCACGAGGTGTACGACCGCGCCCTGTTTGCCGAAGGTGCGCTGACCGCCGCCGCATGGCTGGTGCAGCAGCCCGCCGGCCTGTACGATATGTACAGCATGCTGGGTTAAAAAGAAGCTCTAACCGCAGCCGCGCCGCAACAGACCGTTGTGGTGCGGCTGGTTTTTGCTCAAAGATAAAAAAAGGGCTTGCATTTTTAAAAAACAGTGGTATAATAAGTCTGTTCCCGCTTGGAGGATTAGCTCAGCTGGTTAGAGCGTTCGGTTCACATCCGAGAGGTCATTGGTTCGAGCCCACTAGTCTACACCAGAAAGGCACCGATTAAAATCGGTGCCTTTTCTTTTTTGCAGAATCGCGGTATAATACAGCTGTCAAGACACCTGAAACACAACGGAGGTTTCTTATGCAGAATATTCTGATCGTGGTGGATATGCAGAACGATTTTATCGATGGCGCACTGGGCACCACCGAGGCTGTGGCCATTGTGCCCGGCGTGGAGCAGAAGATCCGCAGCTGGCCCGGCCGGGTGCTGTTCACCCGCGATACCCATGAAGAAAATTACCTGACCACGCAGGAGGGCCAAAACCTGCCAGTGCCCCACTGCATTCGCGGCACCGACGGCTGGCAGATCTGCCCTGCACTGGCCCCGCTGGTAACCGAAGAGCCCATCGACAAACCCACCTTTGGTTCCACCGCCCTTGCCCACAAGCTGGCAGCGGAGCACGCCGCCAATCCCATCGGTCAGATCACGCTGGTGGGGCTGTGCACCGACATCTGTGTCATCTCGAACGCTTTACTGCTGAAGGCAGCCCTGCCCGAAGTGCCCATTGCGGTGGACAGCAGCTGCTGTGCCGGCGTAACCCCCCAAAGCCACAGCACCGCCCTGCAGGCCATGAAGATGTGCCAGATCCGGGTGGAATGATCTCTGACTTACCAAAAAGCATCCCTGCCGCACTGCTGTGCGGCAGGGATGCTTTTTTAGCATTATTTCTGCTGTTTCTTCTGTTCGGCTTTTACCTTTTCCAGCACCTGTGTATAGGGCATCAGCATGCCCTCGGTCATTTTTCCACCCATCTTATCCCGCAACGTGGGCGAAGCCTGCATGGCACCCACCAGATACATGGCCAGCATGGTAGGCCACTTTTTCTGGGGGAAGTCATACTGACCGTGAGCTTTGTAGAACCGGTGATCGGCCTTCATCATGCCCTGCATCAGCCAGATCAGATCGCGGAAGATTTTCATGCCGCCCACACCATAAAAGTTGGAGGGCGGGGCATAGCGATGCTCCAGTGCGTAGCACAGGGTGTGGGCCAGCTGATCGATGGCCGTGTCCGGATCGGTTTCGTTGGTGGCCACACCGGCAAGGAAGTTGCCGCCCACCTGTGCACGGCCTTCCACAATCATCTGCAGATTAAACTCGCGGCTGTAGGCACCGTTGATCAGGTAGCCCATCGGCATGCCCATGGTAACGGTACGGTGGCCGTTGCAGAACTGCCGGTCGTCGTACAGCTTAAACCGGGCCCCCATGGAGTGATCCTTGATGGTAAAGGCATAGATTATGCTTTCAGCGGTCTGGATCTCCTCCCGCAGCATGTGGTCGAAGCCGTCGGTATACACACAGGCGCCGTCCGACGCACAGTGGAAGCAGCCCAGACAGCCACCCTTAAAGGGGTATTCCCGCAGGTTGACCACCCGGGTGGCCCGGGGCAGCACCGCCCGGAATCGGTCGATCATCCCCTGCAGGGCGGTATCCTCGGGGCCGCAGTCGGTTACAACGACTACATCGCCCGGCTTTTGCCCCGCAGCGGCGGCAGGCACCGTGGTCGGTTTGCTGTCGGCGGGCGGAAGCTGCGCGGGCAGAGGCTCATACCGGTCGTTTTCGACGCTCCAGCACAAAAACTCGAAGAAATCGCGGGCCTGCTTTCGGCCCGACTCGGCCTGCAGGTCGTCCATATCGGCCGAAAGCCCACGCACAAATTTCACGCCCAAATCCTGACAATTATCCTGAATGTAACGGTGAGCAGTAACGTCATAAAAATGCTTGGAGGTGGTGACCTGGCTGGCATATTTGCCCGCAAGGTCAATATCGGCGGCCTTGACCAGCTCGATGAACCGATGCAGCTGATAGGGCGCAATGAAAGTGTATACCGGATAGGCAAACAGCAGCAGGTCGGCAGTCTGCAGTGCCTGCTTTGCAGAGGTAAAATTGGTCTCCAGCGCTTTGATCTGCGCCCCCACATGCAGCACCTCAAAGCTGTGGGCGGGGTACAGCAGCTGCAGATAGTTGACCGTTTGCAGGGTAACGCTGTTTTTGCCCTTGGGGCTGCCGTTCAACACCAGAATTTTCATGGAACCGTTGCTCCTTTTCATATCATCTTGTCCCCATTATAGGGCAGCAGGGCGGCAGTGTCAAAGCCTTTCGGTCGCTGCACAAACAGAAATCCCCCGGCATGGCCGGGGGATTTCTGTTTGTGCGCAGTTAACGAACCATTTACAGCAGCGCTGCGCGCAGTTCTTCGCCGCTTCGGGCGCTCAGATACGCGGGCGGCACATCCAGCACCGTTTTGCAGCCGGTCTGGCCCTCGGCCGCCATGCGGTAAGCCGCACGGGCGTAGGCCACAATGACACTGGCGGTGAACTCGGGGTTGGAATCCAGCTTGAGGGAATACTCGATCAGATGATGATTTTCGCCGTTCCAGCCGGTCACACCGCTGCGCAGCACAAAACCGCCGTGGGGAATGCCGCTGTGGTTGGCGGCCAGCTCCTGCTCGGTAATAAAATGCACGGTGGTGTCGTAGTCGGCAAAATAGTTGGGCATGGTTTTGATGGCCTGTTCCACCGCGGCGGCATCTGCCCCCTCTTCCAGCACCACGAAACACTCACGGGTGTGCTTCT
>JAFULE010000023.1 GCA_017483235.1 Faecalibacterium sp.
AGCCCGACAAACTGAAATTTGCATAGCAGTTACGATACCGAGCAGGTATGGGCAGTAGCGATACGCAGCGCACCGAGCACGAGTTGTCAGCGGACACTGCCCGCACTGAAATTCATTCAATAAATCCGTTTGATAAAACACCCTTGCATAATGGAACTGCGCTGTATATAATTATGAAAAAACAAAGAGGACAGGGTTATGCCATGGATCAGAAAATTGTGAGCAATGAGATCAAACAGAAAAACCGCACCGGTATTTTCAGCCTTTTCCGTCATCGTGCGCAGCTGAGCCGGCAGGATATCGTAACCGCGCTGGATCTGTCGCTTCCTACGGTGACCAACAATCTGGAAGAACTGAAACGGGAGGGCCTCATTGCCCAGACCGGCTCCTTCGGCAATACCGGCGGCCGCCGCGCACGGGCATATTCTCTGGTGGCCAATGCCCGTACGGCCATTGGTCTCGACATCACGCGCCACCATGTGACCGCTGTGGCGGTGGATTTGCAGGGCACGATCATTATTTCCCGCCGCCGCAGACTGGATTTTGAGCGGACGGACGAATACTACCGGGAACTGGGGGCGATCGTCCGGCAAATCGTATCGGCTGCGGAATTGGACGAAAAGAGCATTCTGGGCGTGGGCATCGGTGTGCCGGGTATGGTAACAGCAGACCATCAGACGGTCTTTTATGGCGGTGTGCTGGGTTTCACCGGCGCTACCTGCGCGGAATTTTCCAAATACATTCCCTATCCGACGGCCCTGATGCATGATACGGACGCGGCCTGCTTTGCGGAAATGTGGGTCAGCCCCGGCACGCAGAATGCCTTTTACATCATGCTCAGCGCCAGTGTGGGCGGCACGGTTTACATCGGCGGTAATCAGTACGGCGGCTCCAAAATGCGGGCGGGCGAAATCGGACATACGGTGGTGGTGCCGGACGGCAAGCCCTGTTACTGCGGGCGGCGGGGCTGCGTGGACCCTTACTGCGCTGCATCGGCATTGACGGCGGTGACCGATGGCGACCTGAAGCTGTTTTTCCAGCGGCTGAAAGCGGGAGATGAAACGGTGCAGGCCGTTTGGCAGGAATACCTGTCACATTTGGCAGTGGCTGTTGCGAATCTGCGGATGCTTTTTGACTGCGACATTATCATCGGCGGCTATGTGGGCAGCTTCATGGACGAATACATCGACCAACTGCGCCAGCTGGTGCTGCTGCGCAGTGTCTTTGATGATAATGCGGACTATGTCCGTCCCTGCCGCTGCAAGACCGAGGCCATCGCTGCCGGGTCGGCACTGAACTATATTGCCGAATTTTTGAATTCTATTTGACTGTTACGGGGCTTCCTTTTGTAAAACGGGAAGCCCCGCGGTTTATTTAATCGCTTTTTTTACCAAAGGGGTTTCAAAGAGTTTGTAAAAATGGCGGATAGACAAGGGGTTTCCCAAAAGTTATAATGATATTATGTAAAAGCATTTTATAAAATGAAAAACCTTGCAAAGGAGAATCGCGTATGCAATATTCCTGCAATTTTCAAAAAGTATATCAAACCGATGTGTTGGTCGTCGGCGGCGGTACTGCCGGTTTCGGCGCGGCTGTCGCGGCAGCCCGCAACGGTGCCAAGACCATGCTCATCGAGCAGACCAGTGTTCTGGGCGGCATGGCCACCTCCGGCCTCGTGGGCCCGTTCATGACCTGCTTCGACAACGATGTGACCGAGCAGGTGGTTAAGGGCATTTTCGACGAGCTGTGCCTGCGCACAGAAGCCAAGGGTGGCGCCATCCATCCGTCCAAGGTGCGCGGCATGTGCAGCCACAACTCCTATTACCTCGGCAGCCACGAGTGCGTGACTCCCTACCAGTCCGAGATGCTGGCAGTGACCATGGACGAAATGGTCACGGAAGCCGGTGTGCAGGTTCTCTTCGAAACCCGCCTTGCGGACGTACTGACCGACGGCAGCAAGATCACCCACGCGGTGGTGCTGATGAAGGAAGGCCTGTGCGCCATCGAAGCAAAGTGCTTCATCGACTGTACCGGCGATGCCGATGTGGCAGTCCGGGCAGGCGTTCCCACCTGGAAGGGCGACAAGCAGACCGGAGATATGCAGCCGACCACATTGTTCTTCGAAGTCGGCAACATTGATAAGGAAAAGTATATCGCAGACCTCGAAGCCAACAAGCACCTGCTGGACAACCACATGGGCAACTGCTATTCCTGGACCGTTCGGGAAGCCAAGGCCAACGGCGACTGGAGCCTTGATAAGAACGAACTGGGTATGTACGAGCAGAACCTGCCCAGCCGCTGGAAGGTCAACACCACCCGCATGGCCTTCGTCGATGCCACCGACACCGAGCAGGTGACCAAGGCCATGATGGAAGGCCGCCGTCAGGTGCAGGAAGTGCTGGCTTTCATGCGCAAGTATATCCCCGGCTGTGAAAATGTGCAGCTGATTCAGGTGGCTGACGTTTTGGGTGTCCGCGAGACCCGTCACATCGTGGGCAAGTACGAGCTGACCGTGGATGATGTGCTGAAGCATGCCATCTTCGACGATGCCATCTGCACCTTCGCCTATGCCCTCGATAAGCACGATTCCGAAGGCGGCGGCGTTACCTGGAGTCTGGTTGACCAGTACTATACCATTCCCTACCGCAGCCTGCTGCCTGTAAACTGTGACAATCTGCTGGTTGCCGGCCGCAGCATCTGCGGCTCTTCCGAGGCAGCTGCCAGCTACCGCGTCATGCCCGCCTGTGTTGCCATGGGTCAGGCAGCCGGTACCGCAGCCGCCATGGCAGTTGCGGAAAACATCAAGCCCGAGGAAGTCTGCATTGAAAAGCTGCAGAATACCCTGATTGAGCAGGGCACCGTCATCAAGAGAAACTAAAATAAACTAATATAAATGGAGGAAAACAAAATGGCTATTCCCAAGACAATGAAGGCACTGGTTGCCTACGGCAAGGACGAGTATAAGCTGGAACTGAACTACCCCACTCCCGAGTGCGGCCCCGATGATATCATCATCAAGACCGAAGCCTGCGGCATCTGCGCCGGCGACCTGAAGTGCAGCCACGGCGCGGCCATGTTCTGGGGCGATGAGCTGCAGCCCTCCTGGGTCAAGCCTCCCTTTATCCCCGGCCACGAATTCTTCGGCCACATCGTGGAAGTGGGCGAGAACGTCACCGAGTTCAAGGTTGGCGACCGCATCACTGCTGATCAGATCGTTCCCTGCGGCGAGTGCCGTTTCTGCAAGACCGGCCGTTACTGGATGTGCCAGCCCCACGACATCTTCGGCTTCCAGAACACCAACAACGGCGGCATGGCCGAGTACGTCCGCTATCCCAAGACTTCCGTCATTTCCCGCGTTCCCGAGGAAATGAGCATCGAAGATGCGCTGCTGATCGAGCCCTACGGCTGCTCCAAGCACTGTGTTGACCGCGCACAGATCACCAACGAAGACGTGGTCGTCATCTCCGGCGCCGGCACTCTGGGCCTGGGTATGATCACCTATGCCCGCATGAAGAACCCCAAGCTGCTGATTGCTCTGGATATGCAGGACAACCGCCTGGAAAAGGCCAAGGAGTTCGGCGCTGATCTGGTGTTCAACCCCGGCAAGTGCAAGGTCGCTGACGAGATCCGCGCTCTGACCGACGGCTACGGCTGCGACATCTACATCGAAGC
>JAFULE010000024.1 GCA_017483235.1 Faecalibacterium sp.
ATGGAGTACTTCTTTCTTTTTTCTTGTTCCTTTTTGAAAAAAGGAACCGAAAAACTTTTTGGTGGCGGAACAAAGAATTTTGTTCCGCAGGGGTTTATCACGATTACTCGGCTCGTACTTCTTTCGAAAGTCGCTGCCGGCGGCCAGTGGGTGTAACGAGGAGGGTTTAACCGCACGGCTTACCAGCCGACCGAGTGGGTGTTCCCTGAGAAATGAGTTCGGCGATAGCGAAGCTGCAAAAGCCCCGCAGGGCTTTTGAGCCGACACCCCGGTTCGCTTGCGAACGCCGCGCAATTCTGCATGCGCGGCGAGGGCGGTGGGGCCCCATGTTCGGCGCAGCCGGCCATGGGGGAAAGCCCTCTGCCATTTCGAGGGGAATTCCCCGAGGGAGGCCGGCTTTAAGCTTTCCGCAGAAAAAAACAAAGCAGCCGCCCAGCATCTTATTCAGAATAACATGCCCGGCCCGGTTTTACAAGGCGCGGCGGAGTTTGGCGCGGCTTCAACTTTGCCGGCGGAAAGGTGAAAAACATTCATTGTAGAAATCAAACAAATTGAATAGCTGGTTTTTGGCCGGTTTTGGCGCAGCATGAGAAAATGTCCGCCCTGTATTGACAGCGGCGTACCGGCGGCGTATCATACCCCCATCGGAACCGAAAAGTGTGAATATTTCGAGGGAATTGCGGCAGTTACCGCGGGCGGCACAGCGGCCGCCCCGGGCCGCAGCGCTTCGTCTTCAATAGAGGGGAAGACGAAGCCTTTTTTGTTTTTATCCGGCCTGCGGCGGGCAAAAAAGCCCTTGTAAAATGGCCGGACTTTTATATAATAAAGTGTATACGAACACGACCGGCCCACCCCAGCCGTGCCCATACAGAAAAGAGGGAAACATCATGTTGGATATCAAAATCACCCGCACCGCCGCCCCCAAGGCAAAGCCCGAAGACGAAACCAAGCTGGGCTTTGGCAAAAAGTTTACCGATCACATGTTTGTGATGGAATACGAAAAAGGCATTGGCTGGCACAACCCCCGCATCGAGCCCTATGCCCCCTTCCAGCTGGACCCCGCCTGCGTGGTGTTCCACTATGCGCAGGAAATTTTCGAAGGCATGAAGGCCTACCGCACCGCCGACGATACCATTCAGCTGTTCCGCCCCGAGGTGAACGCCGCCCGTATGCAGGATTCCAGCGACCGTCTTTGCATTCCCCCCATTCCGGTGGAGGATTATGTGCAGGCGGTCAAGGCACTGGTGGACGTGGAGCGCGACTGGGTGCCCCACACCGACGGCGCCAGCCTGTACATCCGCCCCTTTGTGTTTGCCACCGATGTGGGCCTGGGCGTGCATGCCAGCCATCATTATATTTTCAGCATCATCTGCTCGCCTTCCGGCGCGTACTATGCCGAGGGCATCAACCCGGTGCGCATCTATGTGGAGGATGAGTACATCCGCGCCGCCCCCGGCCTGACCGGCTTTACCAAGTGCGGCGGCAACTATGCGGCCTCCATCAAAGCCGGCGAGCTGGCAGCCCAGCAGGGCTACGCCCAGGTGCTGTGGCTGGACGGCGTAGAGAAAAAGTACGTGGAAGAAGTGGGCAGCATGAACATCTTATTCAATATAGACTGCAAGGTGTACAACGCCGCCTGCGAGGGCACCGTGCTGCCCGGCGTCACCCGCCGCAGCTGCATCGAACTGCTGCAGGACTGGGGCTATGAGGTGGTCGAGGGCAAAATTGCCATTGCCGACATCATGCAGGCCGGCCGCGAAGGCAAGCTGGAAGAAATTTTCGGCACCGGCACCGCCGCCGTGGTCAGCCCGGTCAAGGAGCTGACCTGGAAGGGCGAAAGCGTCTTGATCGGCGACGGCAACATCGGCCCTGTGACCCAGAAGCTGTACGACACCATGACCGGTATGCAGTGGGGCAAGCTGCCCGATACCAAGGGCTGGATCAGCGTGGTGGAAAAGGTTTACTGATTGTATAAAACGGATTCGATATTGCAGAACGAAACCGCCCTCCGGCATGGAGGGCGGTTTTTTCGTTGGTTTTGGGGTATTATCGGCCGGCTAAAATTTCCTCGGCGCTCAGCCCGTACTTTTTTGCAATGTCTTTGGCATAGCTCAGCCCGTCGGGGGTGGTGCGCAGCACCCGGTAGCTGCGGGTGCCGTCGGCCACATTTTCCATCTGGGCCACCAGATTGTCCACACAGCCTTTGCGGCCGGGTACTGCGTTGAACTGGGCCAGCTTCTGGGTCAATTCATGGATGTGGGTAACGAACAGCCCGCTGCAGCCGATCACGTTCACCGCGCTGATCACCTCGCCCGCAATGTAGCTGCCCTCCAAAAGGCTGGTGCTGCTGAAGCTTTCGTCCATCAGCAGCAAATCGTATTCTGTCAGCCGGTGCAGCACTGCGCTCATCCGGGCGCACTCGCTTTCCAGTCGGCCCTTGCCGTAGTTGTCCTCGTCCGAGGTGGGGAAGTGGGTGAAGATGCACCGCACCGGGCTAAGCTCGGCGGCTTCGGCGGGCACCAGCAGTCCCAGCTGGAACAGCGCCTGCGCCATGCCCACCGCATAGCAGAAGATGGACTTGCCGCCGTGGTTGGGCCCGGTGATCAGGAAGAACCGCCCCTGCTTATCGCAGGCAAAATCGTTGCACACCAGCGTTTCGCCCAGCCCTTTCAGGGCCAGCATGGGGTTGCAGACATTTTTCAGCCGCAGGGCCTTTTCGGCCATGGGGCGAATCACCGGCCGGCACAGGGGGCAGCCGGCGGCCTTCAGCTCCTGCAAAAAGTGGATGGCCGCCGACAAAAAACGGAAGTCGTCCAGCAGATCCACAAAAAATCGGGCCTGATCGGTGTAGTACTGGTCGATCACCGGCGCCCAGCTTTTTACGGTGCGGGCAAAAATGCTGTCCAGCGCCCACAGGGCGGCGCTGTTGATGGCGGCTTTTTCGCTGTCGCGGCTGGTTTTGGAAATGTTGGCAAAGCCGCTGATGCACACCATGGGGTCGCTGCCCTGCCGGCCCAGCAGCTTATCCATCAGGCTGCCCATCCGGTAGGGCTGGGTGTTCACCGCCAGCAGGCCCGCCTCGGCGGCTTTCAGGGTGCCATCCAGATTGATGCCCACCGCAATGCTTTTGACATGGCCGATGCGGTACTGCACCTTGCTTAAATGCCCGCGCAGGTGGGTGTCTTCGGGGCTGTTCCACCGGGCGTTGATCTCGGCCTTCAGCCGCTGCAGCCCCTCGCTTTTGGGGGCGGCGTCGGCCAACCGGGTGTAGAACAGCTCCATAATTTCCAGATACATCTCAAGGCAGCGGGTGCAGTTCAGGCTGCTTTCCAGCGTGGCGTCCACCCCGCCCAGCACCTTGCGCATCTCGTACAGGTCCCGCATCAGGGGCAGCGCGTCGTCGATCAGTCCAAACAGGGCGGGGGTTTCCATCAGGTCGTTGACCACATCGGCGCGGTAGGCCAGCACCGCCTCGTCGCTGCTGAAAAATTTTTCCAGCTTCAGGTCCAAAAGGCCGCGAAAGCTTTCCCGCCGCAGGGCCACCATCCGGTCGATCTGTAAAGTTTTCAGAAAGCTGTCGTCCGGCAGCGGCGCGGCCGGGCCGGTGTACCCGGTGGGAAACAGCAGACGGAAACGCTGGTTGGACATGGACGGGGCCCTCCTTTCGGGGTTATGCTTCGTCGGGCTGCTGGCCGTTGTGGGCCAGCCATTTGCATTCGGTCAGCTGCAGGTTGGTAAAGGTGGCTTTGAAAGAGGATTCTTCGGGGCTGCAGGCGTAAATGCCGAACCGCACCGTGCCCCCGCCCTGCCACAGATGGCAGATGCGCATCTGCCGGAAGGTGACGCCGTCCTCCGAGCATTCGATGCAGAAATCATCCTGCCGGCGGCTCAGCCGATACCACATCGACTTGACCGCGGCGTCGATCTCGGTGGTGGCCCAGTCGGAATAGCCGTGGTTGGTCACCACACTGCCCAGATGCTGGAAGCGCTCGTTTTCGTATTCGATCGAGGCTTTCAGCCAGTTTTCGCTGTCCAGATACAGCACAATGCCGCACTGGTCAAACCGGTGCTTGCTTTCAAACTGGGTTTTTACGGTAAAGGAGAAAAACGGCTCGGCGGTCTGTAACTGCAGCACCGGGGCGTTGTCGTTGCGGAAGTGGTAGTAGGTGCGCTGCCACAGATCGGTGTGGGGCGCGGTCACGATCTCGATGACGTCGTCGGCAATGGTGTAAGCGGCCGGCTGGCGGGTCCATTGCAGCTGGGTCAGATCAAAGTTCATCATACAGGGCACCTCGCGTTAAAAATAATGGGGCGGCCCGGCTTACAGCCGGCCGTTGTTCTTCAGCACCTGCCGGCAGGCGGCAATGGCGGTTTCCTTGGTGTCGGCGGTGATCAAAAACCGGCTGGCATGGCAGAAGCTGATGCCCGGCAGGCCGCTTTTCTGGGCAATCACCTCGGGGGGCTGGCCCGCCCAGCTTTGAGGGAAGGGCAGCTTGGACTTTTTGGTTTTGCGGTCGGGCACGCACTGGGCGCTCCAGCCGCCGCGCTGGCTGGGGTACACCACAAACAGTGCCTCGCTGCGGTACAGCCCGTTTTTCCACGGCAGATAGCAGGGCAAAATCACAATGCCGTCCTTGCTTTGGCGGTAGGCCTCGCGCACCCGGTCGTCGGCCCGGTTCACCGCATTGGCGGTGTCGATCTGCTTTTCCAGAATCTGTTTGGCCACCGCCACCGCCTGCATAAAACAGGCATCGGCGTCCTCTTTCGAATCCCATGCCGGGTTAAAAAAGCCGATGGCGTCGCACAGGCTGTTGGGCTCGCCGGTGTTGTCGTTCAGATCCAGCGGCTGCACAAAGTTTTCGTCGATCAGCCGGGCCTGATTTTCGCCCACAAGGCCCGGCCCCAGCACCCGCCACAGCAGGCCAAAGGCCGCATAAGGCACCCCGTTGTACCGGCTTTCGCGGGGCTCCTGATGATGGTCGAACATGCCAAAGCCCACGTCGTACACAATGCCGTCGAAATCGTCGGGCACCGTAAAGCCGCGGGTGATCTGAATGTCCGGCCGCACGATCTGCAGCAAAGCGGTGGCAAACACGTCGTCGGCGTGGAACTTGCCCGCATGGGTAAAGCCTCTGGCAGGGATCTTCATCTGGTTACCTCTTTCTATCGCAGCCCCGGGGGGCTTTTTCGGTTGAATGTGGTAAAAGTATAGCACAAATCTGTGCGGCGTACAATTTTCATGCGGCAAACCGCACCGCCTTGTGTTATACTGAAACCAATATCATTTACCCGCGGCGGTGCCGCGCAGGAGGTCTGGCATGAAAAAACGATCCTTCCCCATCTTTGTTGCAGCGCTGGCGCTGGCGGTTGCGGCCGCGGGGGCGCTGTTTGTGTGGGCTGTACTGGCCGGGCGGCTGCCCGCCGCCAAAACGGTGCACAACCCGCAGGGTGTTTGGGTCGAGCTGGATGCCGCATGGGCCGAACGCCTGACCGCCCAGCCCACTGTGCAACAGATGAAGCAGAACATCGACCAAACGGTGGCCACCACCCTTGCCCTGCGGGCAAACGGTGTGATGCTGACCGGCCTTGCCGCCGATGGACAGGCGCTGTTCCGCGATGGCACCGGTACCCTTTCCACCGCCGACGCGGTGACCCGAAGTGATAAATATCTGGCCCGGTTCGACCCGGTGCAGTATCTGGTGCGCGTTGCTGCGGCCAAAGGGGTCGAGGTGGCCTTTGTTGCCGCCGAGGCCGACGGTACCCTGCTGGCCGAGGGCGGTACCCTGCCCGAATGGCTGACCGCGCTGGCGGCCCGGCATCAGGCCCGTGTGCTGCAGCTGCGCAGCCAGACCGAAGCCGGCCGGCCCACCGCCTATGCGCTGGCTGCCGCGGCAGACGAAACCGCCGCCGCTTTGCTGCGGGCCGACGAAAGCCCCGCCGCCCTTGCGGTGCAAACCCAGCTGGGGCAGACGGCCCACGTCTGTCTGGGCGAGTACACCGCCCTTGCGGCCGACAGCAGCGCAGCGGCGCTGTACCACACCTTTGCCGCGGGCACCCTGCCTGATCTTACCGCCGCCAAGGGCGGCAAAACGGTGCCGCAGCATCTTTCCATCACCTATCCCCTCACCGACGGCGAGCGGGTGTACACCGACAAAATTTTCCTGATGGGCACCAGCGACCCCAACGCCCCTCTGACCCTGAACGGCGAAACGCTGCAGCGGGGCAACAACCGGGGCGTGTGGGGCGTGCTGGTGGAGCTGGCGGTGGGCGATAATGTGTTCACCCTGCAAAACGGCGACAAAACCGAATCCGTGATGGTGTCGCGCCGCAAATCGCAGGGCGGCGGCAGCACCAAAACCTACAACGACGGCACCCAGCCGGCCCGCAGCGGGCAGTACCTGCTGGTCACCGAGGATATCGCCAGTGCACTGGCCGACCCGGCCGATGCTTCTTCCATCCGCCAGACCCTGTACAAGGGTGCCATGGCCGAGGTGGTGGCCAGCAAGCGGTATGCCTCGGGCAATAAGCTTACCTTTGCCTACCAGCTTGCCACCGGCGACTGGGTGCGCAACACCAGCTGCAAGCTGGTCAGCGGCAGCACGGCCGTGCTGGAGCCGCAGGGCATGTATTACGACAGCGCGGCCCGCAGCACGGTGCTTACCTTTGCGGGCGGCACCCCGGCGGTGTTCCACAGCTGGGCAGACAACACCCTGATTTTGCAATTTTTGTCGGCCGAATTCGCCGGCCAGCTGCCCGCCCTGCCCGAGTGGATCACCTCGGCCGAGGTGCAGCCCGGTACGGACAGCTTTGCCCTGATGCTTACCTTTGCCGAAACCGACCCGCTGTACGGCTGGGCGATCAACTATGACACCAATGCCAAAACCACCCAGATCTGGCTCAAGCGCACCCCCAGACTTTCGGGCGATGCGTCCGCCCCGCTGGCGGGTGTGACCGTCATGCTGGACGCCGGCCACGGCGGCAGTGACGACGGTGCCATGGGTTCGGCGGGCAAGGCCGCCCCGGTGGAAAAGGATCTGAACCTTGCGGCGGCCACAGCGGCAAAATACCGGCTGGAGCAGCTGGGCGCCACCGTGCTGATGACCCGCACCGACGACAGCTTCCCCACTCTGGGTGACCGGGTCACCGCCATGAACACCCTGCACCCCGACCTGTTCATTGCGGTGCATCACAACAGTCTGGAGCTGGTCAGCGATATCAACAACGCGTGGGGAACCGAGGCCTATTGGTTCTATGACGAGGGCGAGCTGCTGGCCAATACCCTTGTGGATGAGGTGTGCGCTGCCACCGGCCGCAACCGCCGCAGCGTGAACTATGGCTATTATTATGTCACCCGTTCCAACATCTGCCCGGCCGTGCTGCTGGAGCTGGGCTTTATGACCAACCCCAGCGAATATGCCGAGTGCGAAACCGACGCCGGCCTGTGGGCCGACGGCACCGCCATTGCGCAGGCGGTGTACAAGGTGATCGCGGCCAACGGCTGACAACCGAAAGGAGGGCCCCGCCCCATGGCGTTTTATGTGTATATGCTTCGCTGCGAGCGCGGGGCGCTGTATACCGGCTACACCACCGACCCCGCTGCCCGGCTGCATGCCCACCGCAGCGGCAAAGGTGGTGCAAAATATACAAAAGGTTTTAAACCGTCCGGGTTTGCCTATCTGGAAAAACTTTCGGACAAAAGCGCGGCCTTAAAACGGGAAGCCGCGCTGAAAAAGCTGAAAAAGGCCGAAAAGGAAGCCCTGTGTGCCGCATGGGCAGCACACAACCGTCCCCGGCTGGCGCTGGCCACCGCAGCCGATGCCGAAGAGATTTGGGCGCTGTACTGCTGGTATGTGCAAAACTCGGTGGCTACCTTTCAGATCGCGCCGCCCACCCTGCCCGAATACCGGC
>JAFULE010000025.1 GCA_017483235.1 Faecalibacterium sp.
ATGGCGAATGCCTCGTTGGCCTTGGCGGAGTCGGGCGCGGCGTACATACAGTAGTCCAGACCGTGGTCGGCAAAGCGGGCGCCGTGGGCGGCGAAGATGTCGATGCGCTCGCACAGGGCAGCAGCCACATCTTCGGCGCTGGTCAGCTCGCGGCCGACCACCTCGCCCAGCTTGCGGATGTAGTCGGCAAAGCCGGCCTTCTCGATGTTGATGGCCTTGTCCGGGCGGAAGGTGGGCAGCACCTGGATGGAGATGCTCTCATCCGCGGCGATCTTCTCATGCCACTCCAGCGAATCAATGGGGTCGTCGGTGGTGCCGATGGCGCGCACGTCGAACTTCTCCATCAGAGCGCGGGCAGAGTAGCCCTTGAGGATCTCGTTGCACTTGTCGTAGACCTCGTCCGCGTTGTCGGCGGTGAGAGGCTCGGTGATGCCGAACACCCGCTGCAGCTCCAGATGGCTCCAGTGGTAGACCGGGTTGCCGATGACCTTGGGCAGGGTGCCCGCAAAGGCACGGAACTTCTCCCGGTCGTCGCCGCTGCCGGTGACCAGGTCCTCGGGCACGCCGTTGGCGCGCATCAGACGCCACTTGTAGTGGTCGCCGCCCAGCCAGACCTGGGTGATGTTGTCGAACTTGCGGTCCTCCCAGATTTCCTGGGGGTTGATGTGGCAGTGATAGTCCACAATGGGCATCTTGCTGGCGTGCTCGTGATACAGGACCTTCGCAGTGTCGTTGGACAGCAGGAAGTCCTTATCCATGAAAGCTTTCATTGATCAAATCCCCTTTTCTCTTAATACAGGGCTGTGGCCCCTGCCGCAGTTTGCGGCAGGGGCTGCCCATTTGTACAGGATTACATGTGCGAAGTGCCGGCGTTATCAGGCCAGGTACTTCTTCAGGGTGGCGCGCACAGCGCCGGGGCCGGCCAGTTCTTCCACAAAGATCTTCTCGATCTTGTCAGCCAGAACGGTCTGGGTCAGGTCAACGCCAAAGATGGAAGCGTTGGACAGGATCTCCTTCAGCTGACCGTTGTAGCTTTCGGGCTTGCCGACTTCGATGCCGGAAAGCTTTGCCTGCAGCTCGTCCTTCAGCGGGTCGGAAGAAACTTCCATGGCTTCGCCGGCGTCGTTGACAGCCAGCAGATAGCGCATCCAGCCGGCAATGGCCAGAGGAATGCTCTTCAGGCTTTCCAGATCGCGGCCTTCGGCGATATAGCTCTTGATGGTCTCGCCGAAGCGGATGCCGACCTTCTGAGAGGTATCGGTGGCGATACGGCGGGGATCGTCGGGCATGAAGGGGTTGGGCAGACGCTGCTCAACAACCTCGTCGATAAAGGCCTTGGGATCCAGAATGCCGGGGTTGACCACAACGGGCAGACCCTCGACGTAGCCCAGCTGCTTGACCAGCTTGACGATGTCCTCGTCCAGCATTTCCTTGCAGATCAGGGTGTAGCCCAGCAGGCAGCCGTACACAGACATGGCAGTGTGCAGGGGGTTCAGGCAGGTGGTAACCTTCATGCGCTCCACGTTGTTAACAGTGTCGCGATCGGTAAAGTAGATGCCGGCCTTTTCCAGGCAGGGGCGGCCGTTGGGGAACTTGTCCTCGATGACCAGGTACTGGGGACGCTCGGCGTTAACAAAGGCGGCAGTGTAGGTGTTCTTGCTGGTGATGATCGGGGTCATATCCTCGATGCCGTCGGCAGCCAGGCCGTCCATGACCATCTCGTGGGGACGCGGGGTAATCTTGTCGATCATGCTCCAGGGGAAGCTGACGCACTTTTCATCGGTGATCCACTCGACGAACTCGGCGGGGGCATAGCCCTTCTCGACCCAGGCCTTGGCCACGGTGACGATGCTGCTCATCAGCTTTTCGCCGTTATGCGAGCAGTTGTCCATGGAGACAACGGCCAGAGGGGCCTTGCAGGTGTTGTAGCGGTGCAGCAGCATGGCGGCCACAAAGCTCATGGCATGACGGGCAGAAGCAGGGCCTTCGTCGATGTCGGCGGCCACAACGGGCATCAGGCTGCCATCGGGACGGTACAGGGCATAGCCCTTCTCGGTGATGGTAAAGCTGATCATCTGCAGGCCGGGGTCGGCAAAGATCTCATGGAAACGAGCCATGGCAGTCTCGTTGGAGCTCTGAGCCTTAATGGCTTCACACAGGCAGCCGATGATCTCGCGGCTGACAGTGCCGTCGGGGTTCAGGGTAACAGCCAGGGTCAGGTTGTCGAACGGATCGTAAGCCTTGTCGATCACTTCGTAGTCGAAGGTCTCGGCAACCACGATGCCCTTGTCGCACAGGCCGGCATCCAGCAGCTTCTGCTGAGCGGTGCCCAGGAAGATACGGAAGATGTTGCCGCCGCCGAAATGCACCCAGATGGGAGCCTTCTTGGTTTCGGCAACGACCTTTTCCACATCATAAGCAGGCAGCTTAACGCCAACCTTTTCCCATGCGGCAGTGTCCTTGAGGGTAGCCAGGTTCATTTTCATGGTACAAAATCCTCCTTAATATCAATAAGCGAGTTTACTTTTATGCTTCTCTTAGTGTACACGACAACACTTGCAATTAAAATTGAGATAATTGCTTGCCAGATTGCGAAAATTGCTGTTCCAATCCTAAAAAGATGTGTGTTTTGTCGAAACTTACAATCTTTCTTGCAGTCTTTTGTGAACAACTACCAATACTCTTGCGAAATAACGCCGCAGTATTCGCAAAGTATTTTTGTCAACGCATCCTTTGCTCAAACCATTTTTTCATATCACCGCACATCCTTGGCATCGGTACGCAGCGGCAGCTGATCAAAAATCTGCTCTACCACCAGCTCGTATTCGGCCGGTGTACCCGCACGGCGCAGCACCCGTTCCAGCGGCTTGTGATCATCGAACATGCAAAGCACATAATTCCACACACCCTTCATCCGGCGGATGGCATTGCCGTAATTACCAAACCGCTGCACATACCCCTCGTACAGTGCCTGCAGGTAACGGTGCAGTGTTTCGCGGTCGGCAGGCTCACCGGTGCGCAGCTGCCGCAGCAGGGCCGGGTTTGCCACCAGCGGCCGCCCCAGCATGATGGCGCTCAGCTGCGGGTGGCTTTGGGCAAAGGCTGCAATTTCGGCGGCGGTGTTCAGGCTTCCGTTGTACACCACCGGGTTTTTGCTGTGGGCCAGTGCATATTCAAACACCTCCATGCGGGGATGGTTGCGATAGAGATCTTTTTGCACCCGGGGATGAATGGTCAGCTGATGGATGGGGTAATCGTTAAATACCTCCAGCAAGCGGTAAAATTCTTCCGGCTCGGCAATACCCAGCCGGGTTTTTACCGAAAGCTTTACCGGAAGATCGGCCGAAAACACCTCGTCCAGAAAAAAGTTCAACGCCTGCACATCCCGCAGCTGGCCCGCCCCCTTGCCCTTGGCCACCACTGTGCCCGACGGGCAGCCCAGATTCAGATTGACTTCTTCGTACCCCATGGCGGCCAGCTGGTGCAGCATCCACAGCATGTCGCCCGCATCCTTGCACAGTACCTGCGGCACCAGCGGCACCCCTTGGTTCAGCGGATCGTCGGGCAGAATGTCCCGCAGCTTGCGCGGGTCCACTGTGCGGTCTTTGGTGGGGGAAACAAAGGGCGCATAGTACTGCACCGGGGCGGCAGCGTCGGGGTAATACTTGCAGTGGGCGGCGCGGGCCACTGCATCGGTCAGCCCTTCCAGCGGGGCATAATAATATTGCATGCGGGCGGCTCCTTCCGTGGGGGGATCTTTCTTCTATTGTACAACACCCTTGCACCCTTGCCAAGAATGGGTTAAACTTAAACAAATACTTTTCTTTGTTTGTGTATAGAAGGAGAACACCATGGCCAAAAACAACCGCATTCAGGTTTTTGAAGAGATTCCCATTCCCAAGGCGGTGGCCAGCCTGTCGGTACCCACCGTGCTGGCCATGCTGGTCAGCGTTGTCTACAGTCTGGCCGACACCTATTTTGTGGGCCTGCTGAACGATCCGGTGCAAACCGCCGCCGTATCGCTGGCCGGGCCGGTGC
>JAFULE010000026.1 GCA_017483235.1 Faecalibacterium sp.
CTGAGTAGCGCCGAACTCGCAGTCAACACGCCAGGCCAGGTTAGCCTTGGTGTCGTTCTTCATGTTGGGCTCCAGGGTGCTGCCCAGCAGCTCGGCAAACTTAGCAGCATGCTCGGCTTCTTCGTAAGCAGCCTTTTCCCAGTACAGACCGATTTCGGGGTAGCCCTCACGATGAGCGATACGGGCCATGCACAGGTACATACCGACCTCAGAGCACTCGCCCTCGAAGTTAGCCTTCAGCTGAGCCAGAATGTAAGCCTTGTCTTCGGCAGAAATCTTATCGTTATCGCGAACGGTGGTTTCGTACACGCCGAACTCGTGCTCAGCGGCCAGCTTCAGATCGCCCTTCACCTCAGAGAAGTTGGAAGAATCAACCTTACAGACAGGGCATCTTTCAGGGATGGAACCCTCAGCGATGTAACCACAAACTTTGCACACGTACTTTGCCATACTATGTATCCTCCGTAAAATTATTTTTTGCTTTGTTTGAGAGGTCGTCTCTCTTTCCGTGGCTTTAGTATAGCACGAGAAATAAGAGCTGTCAACACTTTTTTAGGAATTATTCCTATTTATTTTTCTTTGATATTATACCCAAGTTTTCCAAGCGCAGGCAAAATGGCGCGCAGGGTCATCGAAGTAACTGCGCCCATCACCAGCCCCATTACCAGAAGCACCGGCGCATAGTATAGCGTAAGCGCAGTGCCTACCACAAAGCAGGCACCGGCCAGCTGCCCCATATTATGTGCCAGTGCGCCGGATACCGAAAGGATAAACCAGGTGGGGCGGGCGGGCAGCGAGTAAAGCCCCCACATCACCAGCAGCGACAAAAGGCCGCCGCACAGCGACAGAAAGCCGGCGGTGGGGCCACTGACCAGAAACACAAACAATGCTTTGAGCAGATCCAGAATCAGTGCCTGACGTACATTCATAAAGAACAGCGCATACATCACCACTACATTAGAAAGACCAAGCTTCATACCCGGTAAAAGGCCGGGAAAGGTAATGCTGCCCTCAATAAACGACAACGCCATTGCCAATGCAAACAGCAAGCCGGAAAGCGCCACCTGTTTGGTGCGGTCATAGTTTCTGTGCATAACCGATCAGCTCTACCCTTCTGCTTCCTCATATTGCTGCTGTTCTTCCACCGCAGCTTCCCAGGCAGCAAACGCTTCCTCTTGCCGGAACCGGATATCCTCAAGCTCGTCGCTTTTTTCGCGCAGAAGCTGCGGGTCGTTGTATACTTCCGGGCTGTTGATCTCGTTGTCCAGCTCGACCTCGCGCGCCCCCATTGCTTCCATCTCATCTTCCAGCTTTTTGATGCGGGTACGCAACTCGGCACGGCGGCGACGCTGCTCTTTGCCGTAGCCTTGCCGCGCTGCAGTTTCTTCTTTGGGCTGCTCGACAACTGGCTTGCCGCGGCCCATCAGTGCCTCGTAGCTTTCGTACAAAACCGCCTTACCCTCATCCAGATACAAAATGGGACAAGCCAGCTGGTTCATCAGGTAACGGTCGTGGGTCACCATAACCAGTGTACCGGTATAAGCCATAAGCGCTTCGGTCAGATTTTCGCGGGTGTAAATATCCAGATGGTTGGTAGGCTCGTCCAGAAACAGCAAATTGGGCCGTTCCAGCACGATTTCAGCAAAACGAAGCCGAGCCAGTTCGCCGCCCGAAAGTGCTTCGCAGGGCTTAAATACTTCTTCTCCGCGGAAACCAAGCTTTGCCAGATGGCTGCGCACTTCCAGCTCGGTAAATTTGGGGTATTTATCCCAGATGGCATCGATCACCCGACCTGTTCCGGCACGGATCTGCTGCTGTGCAAAAATGCTGGGGCGGGCGCCGTTTCCAAGGCGTACCATGCCGCCCGATGGCCGGCGTTTGCCCACCAGCACCTGCATCAGGGTCGACTTACCGGTACCGTTTGGACCAGCCACCACCAACCGCTCGCCACGATGTACAATATGACTCAGCGGCTCTAACAGAGTACGGGTACCGATATGAATGGACAGATTCTTAAGGATCACCAACTCATTCCACGGTTCCAGATCATACTCAAAGCTGAATTTCAGCTGTGTTTGTTCGTTGCGGGGGGCTTCGGTGATCTCCAGCTTTTCCAGCTGCTTGCGGCGGCTTTGGGCCATCTTGGTGGTGGAAGCACGCACCAGATTGCGGTCGACATAATCCTGCAGCTTTGCGGCAAGGGCAACATCTGCATCATGCTGCTTTTGCTGCAGCGCATCGGCAGCCTGCTTTTGCGGCAGATAGGCCGAGAAATTACCCTTATAGGTGGTAACGGTTTTGCCGGCAACCTCCCAGATTTTTGTACACACATGATCCAGAAAATAGCGGTCGTGGCTGACCACCAGTACTGCACCGGAATAGCCTTTCAGATAACCTTCCAGCCATTCCATCGTAGCAAAATCCAGATGGTTGGTAGGCTCGTCCAAAATCAGAACGTCCGGCTTCTTCAAAAGCAGCTTTGCCAACCGCAGCCGGGTAAGCTCGCCGCCCGACAGAACACCCACATTTTTGGTCCAGGTATCCTGGGCAAAGCCCATGCCGCTGAGCACCTTTTTGATGTTCACATCCATGTTGTAGCCGTCGGCAGCATCGATCACCGCCTGCAGTTCAGCATGGGTGTGAGCCAAAGCGGCATCGTTTGGGAATGCGGCAATTTTACGCTCGACGATCTGCATTTCGGCCATAGCGTTCAGCACATGGGTAAACGCGGTGCGCATTTCGCCGTAGACATCCAGTGTGGCATCCGGCACCGCATTCTGTTGCAGATATCCCAGGGTGGCGCCATGCACCAGCGTAAATTCACCGTTGTAATCGGTATATTCCTCGGTCAGAACCTTCAGCAATGTGGTTTTACCCGCGCCATTCTGGCCAACAATGCCAATACGGTCACCCGCTTCGACATTTGCGGTTACATTTTCCAGAACGACCTTCTCACCAAAGGTTTTTCCCAGATGATCTAAACTTATCAGCATTTGTATTAACTCACTTTATTACAACTTCAGCACGCGGTTACACCATGCCAGAATGTCAGCATATACAACAGCACAATCTTCCTCATTCAGAATTTCATGGCGCATACCGTCGTACAGCTTCAGCTGCACCTGTTCAACACCGTTCTGGCGCAGCAGTTCCGCCACTTCTGTGGGCCCCTGACCATAGTTACCGACCGGGTCTTCCATGCCGGCAGTCACAAGCACCGGAAGCTGTTTGGGTACAGCCTTATACCACTGGTCGCTATTGACATGGGACAGAATGCTGGTCAGTTCCCCAAAAGCACTGACTGTAAACATAAAGCCACATTTAGGGTCGTTGTCGTAATCGGCTACATTTTGCGCATTTACACTGAGCCAGTCATTTTGGCTGGTGGGATTGGGGATCTTTTTCAGATAAGCTCCGAATGCCGCCTGATAACACAGCTTGGAACGATGCATCGGGCCGTAAAAGGCCTGAATAACCTTGGTCAGCAGCACCGCTGCAGGTGCAGCTGGGTTTTTGCCCGAAGTGCCGCAATACACCACGGCATCCAGATCATTCGGGTATTTTTCTGCAAACCAGCGCGCATAAAAACTGCCCATGCTGTGGCCAAACAACACCAGCGGCAAGCCGGGATAGCGGCTGCGTACAACCTGATTCATGGTGTGCAGATCCTTCAGCAAATGGTAGCGGCCGTTTTTCGGCGAAAAGAAACCGTCGGGATATTCGCTGCCGCTGGTAGCACCATGTCCCAGATGGTCGTTGCCGCAAATCACATAGCCATGCTTTACCAGATATTCTGCAAAATTGCGGTAGCGCAGAATATACTCTGCCATACCATGTGAAATCTGCAGAATTGCACACGGGGCAACATCGGGATCGTAAAACAGAAAACCGGCAACAGGCTGATTCTGCCAGGACGACTCAAAGCGAATGTTTTCGATTTTTAATGCCGACATTATCCAATTCCTCCTGCTCCATTACAATGTTGTAAAGCTCGGTCAGGCTGCTGATCTCATAGGTAGGGGTAATGCCACTGCGGTTCTGCTTGCCGGCGGGATTGTACCAGCAGGTATCAAGTCCGGCATTGATGCCGCCCTTGATGTCACTGTTCAAACTGTCACCCACCACCAACACACGCTGTCGGTTTTCAACGCCAAGCTGCCGCAGCGCGACATCGAAGAACTTCCGATCCGGCTTGTCACAGCCCAGCTTTTCGGACACAAAAATCTCTTCCATATACTGTGCAATACCAGATTCCTGCGAGCGCTGCATCTGCACCCGCTGGAAGCCGTTGGTCGCCACCGCAAGGGTCGCCACCTCGGCCAGTTCCCGCAACGCTTCCAGCGCCTGCGGCATCAGATCAGGATGGGAAGCCAGTCGATCCAGATAATACTGGTTCATCTCTGCACCCTTGTTGCCCTTAGCTTCCCGACCAATCGCTTTCAGAAAACGAGCAAAACGTTCGCTCATCAGCTTTTCACGACGAATCTCGCCACGCTCCAGCGCGGCCCACAGGCTGCTGTTGACCTGCCGGTAGGTTTCCATGACTGCGGCCTCGGTAGGCAGATCATAATGCTGCAGTGTTTCCAGAAGCGCCTTGTTTTCAGCGGCATCAAAATCAAGCAGAGTGTTGTCTGCATCAAACAGGATACAATAGTAATTTGCCATAGCTGTTTACCTCACTTTATTACTCTTTTTATTATCCCCTGTTTTACAAACAATGTCAATAAAAAAGGCCCCCTCTTTGCGGCGTCAATGCACACAGAAGGAGCCTTTTTTCACTCTTCGATCATCTCGTACTCATTCTCGTCAACCTGATGCGGCTGATTATCGCCACACTCACCGGTAGGCGCTTCACCACCGTTGCAGCCACTACATCCGAAACAGGGCAATTCACGGTTCATCTCATCTTCATCATGATGCACCGTTTCGCCCCATTCGAAATCATAGTAATCCACACTGCCGTCCGTCACATCACCGGATTGCGGATCCGGCATGGGTACAGGATCATCGGTTGGCCGATCGTTGTACCACAAAACATCCTCACGACCGGTGTTTCTCCCGGTTTTATGATTTCTTGCACAGCGCATTGCAGCATCCCTCCCTTTTCCATGCTATGCAAGAGGAAAAAAGAAGGTGTCTGCCGGATCAGGTATCAAATTCGCCCTTGACCGAGCGAGCGAACAGCAAAGGCAGCGCTTCGCGGATGGGGTAACCACCGTAAAGCACACGATCGATCATTTTACAAATGGGAAGTTCAACCCCATACACATCACCCAGATGCACCAGCGCCTTTACCGTATAGGCACCTTCGGCCAGTTTATCATAAGGGATATTCCGGGCAAATTTTTCGCCGTACATACGATTATGGCTGTGCTGGGAAAACAGGGTTGCTTCGTAGTCACCCAGATGGCACAGGCCGTATGCCGAAAGTTCATTGCCGCCCATTGCTTTGATCAATCGTGCAATTTCACGGGCACCGCGAGCCATCAAAGCACCTTTCAAACTGGACAAGCCCAACCCATCCAGCATACCCGCTGCAATGCCGACCACATTTTTGGCCGCACTGCCAACTTCGGTACCGATCAAGTCGTTCCCCTTATACAAGCGAATCAAATCCGAAGACAAATTTTCTACGATATAGTCAGTGGTCGCGGGTTCATCCGAATCCACAACCATACAGTTAGGAATTCCGGCTTCAAAATCTTCCACATGACCGGGACCAACCCAGACCGCCAGATGGACCGGTTGGTTTACCTCCTGACGGAACACCTGTGTCAGCCGCATACCGGTGGCCTGTTCGATGCCTTTCATACACAGAATTATAGTTTTTCCGACAATCGCATACTGCTGCATCTGTTGTGCCAGACTGCGCAGTTGCTGCGCACCGATAGAAATAATGATCACTTCCGCAAATTCCAACGCTTTTTTCAGATCACTTTCCAACCGAAGTGTCTGCGGTAGGGTAAGATATTCATTTTTTCGTTCGCTGCAAAGCTGCGCAAAACGCCGGGAACTTTCGCGCCCCCACAGCAACACGTCATTTCTTCTGCTATGATAACAGGCCAGAAACGTGCCCCATCGGCCACAGCCAAGAACGGCAATTTTCATAAAATCGTCCTCCATTTTCTAAAAATCCCGCTCTGAAGTTCAGAGCGGGATTTTGATGTAACAGATATTTATTGCGCCAATCGCGTTACCGACAGACGTGACCTTTTATTCTCCACCTGCGCCTTCACCTGTAGGCTGAGACCCCGGATTCGATTCAGCAATAGTCTCCGGGGTGGGAGTCGGAGTCGGCGGAGGAGTCGGCGTTACTTCAGGGGTCGGAGTAGGAGTTGGCGGAGGAGGCGTGGGCGTTACTTCCGGCGTCGGGGTAGGAGTCGGCGGAGGAGGTGTGGGCGTTACTTCCGGCGTCGGGGTAGGAGTCGGCGTTGCCGGTGCCGGTGCCGGCGTCGGAGTCGGCGTTGCCGGTGCCGGCGTCGGAGTGGGAGTCGGCGTTGCCGAGGGGGTGGGAGTCGGGGTTGCCGACGGAGTAGGAGTGGGGGTCGGCGACGGAGCCGGGGTCGGCGCCGTCAGCACCACCTCGTTGGACTTAATCTCCACCCCATTGAAGTTCAGCGTTGCATATACCGAGTAAGAATGACCTGCCACCACGGTAAAGCTGTACGAAGCACCAGTGGTCGTCTGCTTTTTGTATCCGCCGTTATTATCGTTAAGGTACCAGGTAACCTTAGCCAAATCGCCGTACTTGCTGTTCTTTAGTTTGGCGGTCAACTTGTATTCCTTACCAACCGTTGCGCTGGCATCGCCGGTCA
>JAFULE010000027.1 GCA_017483235.1 Faecalibacterium sp.
TCAACAGTTGAAACACTATATTCATTACTACAACAACGATCGTATTTCTCTTAAATTAAAAGGAATGAGCCCGGTACAGTACCGAACTCATTCCATGTCATCTTAATATTATACTTTGTCTAAACTTTTGGGATCACTTCAGAAAAGCAAAGCTGGTTTGAACAGTACATGAAAAGCGTGCACCGGCAGGGCATTGCCTGGTCGGTATGGAACATCGCCCGCTGCTGGCCGTGCCCTTTCTGATGGGGCTGGTGCTGCACACCGCCCCGACATGAACGGCTTTGTCAAGGGCTTTCTGAACGTAGCCCTGATCTACTACCCCACCAGCGTGGTGGAATACCTGATTTACGTGCCCATGCTGGGCAGCGGTGCCAGCTACCTGAGCTTTATCACCGGCAACTGCTCGAACCTGAAGATCCCCTGCGCGGTCAACGCCCGCGAGCTGGCCGACGCCCGGGCCGGCACCCCCGAAAACGAGATCATCTCCACCCTGTCGGTGGCCACCAGCTCGATGGTAACGGTGGTGGTGCTGGCGGTGGGTGTGGTGCTTCTGGTGCCGCTTTCGCCCATTCTGGCAAACCCGGTGCTGACCCCCGCATTCGACAACGTGGTGCCCGCCCTGTTTGGTGCGCTGGGGCTGAAATACACCCTGAAAGGCAAAAAGTTTGCGGCCATTCCCTTGCTGCTGGCCAGCGCGGTTTGCATTTTTGTGCCCAGCCTGATCGGCCAGACCAGCGTGCTGCTGATCGTGATCGGTGCGCTGACCATTGGTGTGGCATGGCTGTTTTATAAGAAAGGAGCGCTGGACGAATGAACCCCACTGTTGTGATTTTCGTTGCTTTTCTGATTCTGGTGGCTGTGGTGCTGGGCCGCACCCTGCTGCTGAAGCCCACCGCCGCCCAGACCGCACAGCCGCCGGCCGCCGACCCCGCCCGGGCCGCGGCCTACGGCAAAACCCTGTCGGATATGGTCAGAATCGAGACCATCTCCAGCCGGTTTGACCCCAGCCGCGAAAAGTTCCGCGCCTTTCAGGCAGCGCTGCGGCCGCTGTTCCCCCATGTATACGCCGCCTGCGAGGAATACAACCCCGGCGACGGCCTGATCCTGCGCCTGCCGGCCAAAGGCCAGCCCAAGGGCGAGCCCATTCTGCTGATGAGCCACCACGACGTGGTGGCCGCGCCCCCCGAAGGCTGGAGCCACGGCCCCTTCAGCGGCGACATTGACGAAAACGGCAACGTGTGGGGCCGCGGCACAGTGGACACCAAGGGCAGTTTGTTCTGCGAGCTGCAGGCGCTGGAAGAGCTGCTGGCCTCCGGCTGGCAGCCCGACACCGATGTGTACATTACCTCCAGCTGCACCGAAGAATGGGGCGGCCCCGGCGCCACCGCCATTGTGGACTGGCTGAAAGAGCACAAGGTGCGCCTTGGTATGCTGATGGACGAAGGCGGCATGATTTTGCAGGAGCCGGTGGGCGGCGTAAAGGGCCGCTACTGCATGGTGGGCGTGCTGGAAAAGGGCTACGGCGATATCAAATTCATTGCCAAGGGCATGGGCGGCCACGCCAGCGCCCCCGGCAAGAACACCCCGCTGCCCCGGCTGGGCGCCTTTATGGCACAGATCGAAAAGCACAACCCCTTTGACGTGCAGCTGACCCCCACCGTGCGTGAGATGTTCGGCCGCATGGCCCCCAACATGAACTTTGGCATGAAGCTGGTGTTCGCCAACCTTTGGCTGTTCGGCCCGCTGCTGAAAAAGCTGATGCCCAGCATCAGCCCCGCTGCCGCCGCCATGATGCAGACCACCTGCGCCTTCACCACTGCCAAAGGCTCGGACGGCCTGAATGTGCTGCCCACCGAGGCCTATGTCACCGCCAACATGCGGTTTATCCACCATCAGCCCAACGCCGAAAGCCTTGCGGTGCTGAAAACCCTGGCCGACAAGTACAAGCTGGAGATGGAAGTCATCTACCAGAGCCAGCCCTGCAAGCCGGTGGACTACACCGCCGCCCCCTTCCGGCTGCTGGAGGCCACCGCCGCACAGGTATACCCCGGCTACGGCGTGGTGCCCTACGTGATGACCGGCGGCACCGATGCCCGGTTCTACGGCGACGTGTGCGACCACTGCCTGCGGTTTGCCCCGCTGGAGATCAACAAGCAGCAGTACGGCAGCATCCACGCCGACGACGAAAACATTTCGTCGGCTGCGCTGGTGCCCGGCGTCGATTTTTACAAGCAGCTGCTGCAGCGCTACTGCGAAGGCGGCGTATAAGCGTTCTTCTTTTCCTGCACATCAAAAACAGCCGACCCCTGCGTGGGGTCGGCTGTTTTTTGCTGCTGCGGTTTATTTGCCGTTGAAGGGGGCGAACTGCTTGAGGTATTCGGCCACCGAGCGGCTCATCTCGCGGCTGAAGTCCGAGTTATACTTGCGGTTGCAGAAGCGGCCGGTCCACTCGTCGTAGCTCAACAGGCCCCGGCGCTGCTCAAACATCTGCCGCAGCTATTCGCCGGTGCGCTCGCGGTAGGTGTTTTCGTGCACGATGTGCTCCCGCGCAAAACGGGCGGGCTTTTGCCGGTCGGCCTGCTGCTGGGTGGGGTAGCCGAACACCAGCATGGCAGCCGGGAATACATGCTCGGGCAGGTTCAGCAGCTTGCGGTGCTCTTCGCAGCGCTCCATCACATCACCGATGTAGCAGCTGCCAATGCCCAGCGACCAGGCGGCGGTCACCGCATTCTGGGCGGCAATGTTGGTGTCGCTGACGGCCAGCAGCAGGTCGCCCACCGCAGCGGGGCGGGGGTCGTGGCCGCCCTCGGTATAGGCGTCGGCCCAGTATTTGCAGTCGGCACAGAAGATCAGCACCAGCGGCGCCTCGGCGATGAAGGGCTGGTTGTCGCAGGTGACGGCCAGAGTCTTTTTCAGCTCAGGATCGGTGATGTCCAGAATGGTGTACAGCTGCTGGCAGCCAGCCGTGGGGGCCTGAGCAGCGGCGTTCAGAATGGCCAGCTTTGCCTCGGCCGGAATGGGCTGGGGGGTAAAGGCGCGCACCGATTTACGGGCGTGCAGTTCATTCAGGGTATTGTTTTGCATGAGGCAAGCCTCCTGCTTGGAAACAGTATTTTGTTCATTTTACCACAGCGGATCGTAATTGGGTAGCCCTGCGGGGTCAAATGCGCTTTTGGGCGGCCATTTCCCGGGAAAACAAGTTTTTCAACCAAAAAATATCCCCCGCAA
>JAFULE010000028.1 GCA_017483235.1 Faecalibacterium sp.
GTGGGGTGCAGATACCCCGGCCGCGAATAATCCTAATTGAAATTGTACCATGACAAAAAATATGATACAATATGTTTCACAAATACGATACAAAAGAGGGAAATTATGTATCACATCAAGCCGGATAAGCGTTCGGCGGCTTCGGCCGACCGCATTGCACAGGGTCTGCTGACCTGCCTGAATACCATGCCGCTGAAGACGATCACCGTGTCGGATCTGCACCGGGCTACCGGGCTGAGCCGGGCCACCTTTTACCGCCTGTTCGATACCATCGAGGATGTATTGCAGTATCATTTCGACTGCACGCTGGTCGATTTTGCCCGGCGCAGCAGCCGGGAATTGCCCAACGGAATTTTGGCCCTGCTGAAGGAAACCGTGGTGCTGAGCATGGAAAACCATGCGTTTCTGAAAATTCTGGTGGACAACGGCCGGTTCGATCTGGTGCATCGGTACATCGAGCAAAGCTTTCATCTGTCGGGTGTGGAAGAAAAGCTGCAGCTGAACCGGTGGCAGCCGGTGGAGCGGGACTATATTCTGGCTCAGTTTTCCATGTCGATCGTAGCGGTGCTGGTGGCATGGGAGCGCAACGGCCGCAGCCATAGTGCTGCACAGGTGGTGGAATACCTGCAGCACTATGCACAGATTGTGGAAAAACTGAACGGAGAGGGGTAAACAAAGCCCCGGGCACCTGCAGGCATCCGGGGCTTGTGTGGGTTATTCGGCTTTGAACACGGTTTTGGGCTGGCGGCACAGCGGGCAGGTGTAGCTGTCGGGCAGCTGCTCGAAGGGGGTGTCGCCCTCGTAAATATAGCCGCAGATGCCGCATTTCCACACCTTGCCGGCGGGGGCGGGCTCTTCTTCCGGCTGGTAGGTGGGGGCTGCCTTGGGGCTTTTGCCCTTGATGACCTTATGGTAGTAGCTGTAGGTCATGGGTTCGCCGGGGCGGGGGGCGCCGTCGGTCACCCGGGCAAAAAACACGGTATGGGTGCCGGCATCATAACTGCCGGTTACCTGACAGCTGAACCAGCCGCAGCCCACATTGGCGGGCACCGGGGCGCCCTCTTCAAAGGTGAAGTCCAGCCCGTCAAATTTGTTGGCTGTGCGGGCAGACTGAAAACCAAAGGTGCCGATCAGGCCGGGGTCGGTGTCCTGCGCAAGCAGGGTGACCGCAAAATAGCCGTGGCGGGAGATCAGGCTGTGGGTGTAGTTTTCCTTGTTGATGCTGACCGCTACGGTGGCGGGGCGGGAGGAGATCTGCATGATGCTGTTGGCCACACAGCCGCAGGGACGCATGCCGTCCAGCGCGGTGACCAGATATACGCCGTAGGAAAGATTGCGCAAAACCTTCAAATCCATAAGAAAGCTCCTTTCGCAAGCGAAAATTAACGGGAAAACCGAGATTCTTGCCCTCAAAATACCAGATTCTGCCGCAAAATAAAAGGTGCTGCGCTGTTCATTGCCGAAAATCGTGGGAATGAACAGCGCAGCATTTGCTTTTTTGGTCAGTTTGTGCCGGCGGCCATCAGGTCATGTTGGCACCATCCACGTTCAGCACGGTGCCGGTGATATAGCTGGCCATGTCGCTGGCCAGGAACACAAAGGCACTGGCAACCTCTTCGGGCTCACCGACGCGGCCCAGAGGAATGGTGGCCGAAACACGCTTGACCATCTCTTCGGGCAGGGCGGCCACCATGTCGGTACGGGTAACACCGGGGGCCACCGCATTCACGCGGATGTTGTCGCGGCCCAGCTCGCGGGCCAGGCTTTTGGTCATGCCGTTGATGGCAAACTTGGAGGTGGGATAGCCCACACCGGCAGGCTGGCCGTACAGGCTGACCATCGAGCTGGTGTTCAGAATGACGCCGCCGCCCTGCTGCTTCATCAGGGGGGCAACCGCCCTGGTGGCGTAGAATGCAGCGTTTACGTTCAGGCTCATGATGTTGTCAAAGCTTGCGGGGTCGTACTGGTACAGGGGATCGCGGGCCGAGATGCCGGCGTTGTTGACCAGAATGTCCACCCGGCCGAAGTGCTGGTTTACCTGTGCAACGGCGGCGGCCACTTCCTCGTAATTGGTCAGGCTGGGGCACATACCAATCACATCCCAGTCGGCGTTTTCCGCGTGCAGCTTTTCCAGTGCGGTATCCACCGTTTGCTGGCGCGAGCCCCAAACGGCTACCTTGGCACCGTTTTCCAGATACATTTTTACAATGGCATAACCGATGCCGCGGGTGCCGCCGGTGACGATGGCAACTTTGTTTTTGAGCAGTTCCATGGATGAATTCTCCTTTTGTATATGAGTAAATTCGGCCAAAGCCAAAAGGTGCGACCTTGGTGCAGTTCTGTTATAACAGAAAAAAGTTTGTTTGACAATAGTTTAACAAAAAATGTGCGCTTTTTCCAAACAAAAAAGGGGCAGCCCGCAGGGCTGCCCGGCAAAGCAAAGAGGCTGCAGAGTTACAACTCACCATAGGTGGTAATGGTTACGCTGTTGATGGTGAAGGAGGCGGGGTGTTCTTCGGCGCTCTCGCTGCCCGAAGCGGCGGCCGCTTCGGCGGCGCTTTGGGTGTAGGTGATGTCGTCCACCACATCCATACCCTCAATCACCTGCCCGAACACCGTGTCGGTATAATCCAAGTAGGGTGCACCGCCCACTGCCTGATAGGTGTCCAGCACCTCGGTGCGCCAACCGGCATCGGTCATCATCTGCACCAGTTCATCAGCGGGAGGCTGGGGCAGGGTTTGCATAAAGTAAAATACGCTGCCGCCTTCACCGTCGGCGTTCATGGCGGCGCACAGCGCGCCGGAATAGTGGTGCAGCTGGTCGGTCACCTCGGCGGGATAACCGCTGCCGTTCCATTTGGTGGTGCTGCCGCCGGCTTCGTTCAGCCCGCCCTGCAGGCAGAAGCCGTAGTCTGCCCGGTGGAAGGCGGTGCCATCGTAAAAGCCGTCCTGCGCAAGGGCGGTAAAATTTTCGCAGGCCATGGGGGCCTGTTCGGGGTACAGCACAGCCACGATTTTTCCGGCGGTGGTGTCAAAAACGGCTACCGGGGTGTCGTCGGCCGGCTTGCGGAACTGCAGCTCGTCACTGGAATAGTTTTTGCGGCGGATATCCGACCCGCCGCCGGCTTTGCTTCCGCCGCAGCCGCACAGCAAAGCGGCGCACAGTGCACAGCACAGCAGCAGGGAAAAAACTTTGCGCATAAAATGCCCTCGTTTCTGATACAATATAACATGCCGCCCGCACCGGGGGCAGATGGATGTGTAAAAACAGTATATCACATTCTGCCGCAGGGCGCGAGTGGGCGGGGCTGAAATTTGTGTGAACGGCTTTGCGTCTTGACGTGGGGGCCAAAACACGATACACTATAGGCGAATCATTCACACGAAAAAACGCCTGCGTGTACCGCGGCGGCAGGAGAATAACCATGGCTGAGAAGAAAAATATGACCCCCGAACTGAACGAAGAGCTGCCCCCCATCGAGCTGCTGACTCTGGAAGACGGCGACGGCAACGAGATCACCTTTGAGATCATTGCCTCGCTGGAGCATGAGGGCGAGCGCTATGTGGGCGTGGTGGAGTACATCGATGACCCCGAAAAGCTGACCGGCGAAGAGCAGCTGGTGATCCTGCACGTGGGCACCGATGACGAAGGCGACTACTACGACGTGGTGGAAGACGACGAAGAGCTTTACCAGGTGGGTAAAAAGATCGAAAAGCTGCTGGAGGATGAATACGATATTCAGGCCTGAGCAGCCCTTGGCAGATAAAAAGATCCTGCCCGGCACGATTTGTTGCAGCTGTATATAATCCTACTAATCAATTATTGGGAGCCCGAAGTCCGTCGGTGGATTGCAGACCTCCCCGCCATGGCTGACCATGGAGGATCGATGAGGGAGCGTGAACCCGTTGGCAGAGCACCCACCTGTCCGTAAGGGTAGGTTTGATTTGGCTGCAGACGACCGGGCGGGATTGTTTTGTTGTAAATGGATGCGCGGCACAACATCATGTGCCGCGTATTTTTGATGAAAAGGAAGTGAACTCCATGCGACAGGACCCGCTGACCGGCACGGTCATTCCGCGGTTTACCTACGACGCGCCCGGCGCGCCCGGCAATGATTTTTACGCGCTGTGCGACCACGAACTGCCGCTGGCGCTGGTGTTTCTGCCCAACTTCGGCCATCCCATCAGTCGGGAATATCTGAGCCGCTATACCGAAAGCATCCATGTACTGCAAAGTGGCCGGTTGGCCTGTGTAGTGCGCTCGGAGCCGCAGCGCATTGCCGAGCTTTTGGGCGGCGCGCAGCTGCCCTTTGCCCTGATTTGCGATGCCGAAGGGGTGCTGTATGAGCATTTTGGGGTAAAAACCACCACCAGTGCCCTGCAGGGTACCTTGCAGTCCCGCAAAATTTTCCGCAAAGCAAAGGCCGAGGGGTACCGGCCGGCAAAGGGCGAAGCCCAACTGCTGCCGTTGACCATGTTGGTGGGCCGCAACGGGCAGGTGCTGTATGCCTACCACGGCAAAAGCCTGACCGATCTGCCCGAGGACTGCGCCGCGTGGGAGACGGTGTGCAGTCATCTGCGCCATCGGTTGGGGCTGGATCTGCAGCCGGATGAGGAACTGGCATAAACAGCAAAAAGTCCCTTCCTGCTTTAGGCGGGAAGGGCTTTTTTGCACTCAGGATGCCTCGCCGTCTGTGGTGAACAGGCCGGGAATGGAGCACAGAGCAGCGGCACCCACCGCCACGTACACAATGCGGGACAGCAGCGATGCGCTGCCGCCAAACAGCCAGCCCACCAGATTGAACGAAAACAGGCCCACAAGGCCCCAGTTGATGCCGCCGATGATCAGCACGGCAAGGCAAAGCTTGTAAAGCATCTTCACAAAGCAAAACCTCCTTCCTATGGCATCAGTATGCCCGTGGAAGGAGGTTTTATTCAATGATGCTGTGCAGTACGGCACAAAAGTTCGTGCATGGCGGCCATTGTTGCCAGAATCAGCAGCAGATACATGGGATACAGCGCCACCGTGATGTGGTTGGCCAGCAGGCCGAACAGCGGCGGCATCAGCAAACTGCCGGTGTAGGCACTGGCCATCTGCACCCCGATCAGGGCCTGGCTGCGGGCCGGGCCGAAATGGGCCGGGGTGGAATGGATGATGCAGGGGTACACCGGCGCACAGCCCAGCCCCACCAGCACAAGGCCGGCCAGCGCCGCTGTCTGCCCCAGCGGCAGCAGCAGGGCGGCAACCCCCGCCGCCAGAATACAGCAGCCCATGCGGATGAGGGTGGTATCGCTGAATTTCATGGTCAAAAAGCCGTTCAGTGCCCGGCCGGCGGTAATGCCCAGATAAAACAGACTGGCAAAGCCGGCAGCGGTTTGGGCGTCCACCCCACGGTGCAGGGTCAGATAACTGCTGGCCCACAGGCCGGCGGTGCTTTCCAGTGCGCAGTAGCAGAA
>JAFULE010000029.1 GCA_017483235.1 Faecalibacterium sp.
AGCCTGCAGACCCCGGCGCAGGCTCGTGCACGGCTGCAGGCGGTGTCCTAGGAAGAGGTGCGGGATGTGCTGCGCCGGTTCAGCCTGTCGGTCAGCTATCTGCTTACCCCGCGAAAGGAGGGCTGGGCATGAACGAACATAAAATCAGCCCTGCCGCCCTGTGCGCGCAGGACGAATGGGTGGTTTTACCCTCGGGCCTTACGGTGATCGTGCGGCCCATGCCGGGCTATTCCAGTGCCCACTGCGTGTACGCCACCCGCTTTGGCTCCATCGACCGTCGTTTCCGGCTGGGCGACAAAGAGGTCAGCCTGCCTGCCGGTGTGGCCCACTTTTTGGAGCATAAAATGTTTGAAGATCAGGATGGCGACGCCTTTGCCAAATACGCAAAGACCGGTGCCAACGCCAATGCCTTTACCAGCTTTGACCGCACCTGTTATATCTTTACCGCCACCCAGCAGATCGACGAAAGTCTGGATGTACTGCTGGGTATGGTGGGCAAGCCCTATTTTACCCGGCAGACGATTGCAAAAGAGCAGGGCATCATCGGGCAGGAAATCAAAATGTATGATGATAACCCTGACTGGCGGCTGGTGATGGGCCTGTGTGCGGGCATGTACCACAAGCACCCCATCTGCAGTGACATTGCCGGCACGGTGGAAAGCATTGCCCAGATCACCCCCGAAATGCTGTACGACTGCTGCAGCGCCTTCTATGCCCCCAACAACATGGTGCTGGCGGCGGCGGGCAACATTACCATGCAGCAGGTGCTGGCAGCCTGCGCTCGTGCCGGGCTGGATAAGCCCCGCGACACCGCCCATGTGCAGCGCTTGTGGGATGATGAGCCTTTGACCGTGGCCCAAAAAGAAACCACCATTCGCATGGCAGTGTCCAAGCCCTGTTTTGGCATCGGCTTTAAGGAAAAGCCCCTTGCCTTTGGTGACCGTGCCGGCGAGGTGCTGTACGATATTCTGTGCGATTGCATCTGCGGCGGTATGTCGCCGCTGTACCGCCGCCTGTACGACGCCGGCAAGGTCAACCCCGGCTTTGACGGCGAGGTGCTGCGGGTGGACGGTTGCTGTGCCTTTGTGTTTACCGGCGAAAGCGACTGCCCCGAAGAGGTCAAAGCGGCCCTGCTGGCCGAGATCGAACGGGTGCGCGCCGAAGGCGTGGACGAAGAAGTGTTCACCCTGTGCAAAAACGCCAAGTACGGCGAACTGATCCAGAATCTGGAAAATGTCGAGGATTCGGCCGGCCAGATCGCTGATTTTGCATTGGAAGGCCAGACTGTAGCCCAGCAGATCGAGATGCTGGCTGGGCTGTGCAAGGCTGACGCCGACGCAGCCATGCAGCAGCTGTTCAGCCCCCAGCGGATGAGCTGGATGCTGATTCTGCCGGACGGCACCGCTGCCGAAGAGGAGGGGGAAGAGGAATGAGCACCTTGGTACAATTCCCCGGTCTGGGCCTCAGCTTCCAGATCAACCGCATCGCCTTTTCCATCGGCAGCCTGAATGTGTACTGGTACGGTGTTATTCTGGCCACCGGTCTGTTTCTGGGGGTTATGTTCGCCTTTCGCCACTGCACCGAATTTGGCATCGAGAGCGACCGGATGATCGATGTCATTCTGGTGGGCACCGTTATGGCCATTGTCTGTGCCCGTGCCTACTATGTGCTCATGTCCCCCTACGAGTATGACAACATCTGGCAGATGCTGGATGTGCGCCGGGGCGGCATTGCCATCTACGGCGCCATTGCCGGCGCGTTTGTTTTTGGCGGACTGGCCTGCAAGTGGCGTAAGATTCCGCTGCTGCCCATGTTCGATCTGGTGTCGATGGGCTTTCTCATCGGGCAGGGGGTGGGCCGCTGGGGCAACTTTGTCAATCAGGAGGCCTTTGGCTACAACACCACCCTGCCTTGGGGCATGTACAGCCAGGCCACCCACGATTACCTGCAGAGCAATGTGGTCACTCTGCCGGCCGGCATGACCGCCGACCCTTCGCTGCCGGTGTATCCCACCTTTTTGTACGAAAGCATCTGGTGTCTGGCCGGGTTTGTTCTGCTGTATTTCTACTTCAAAAAGCGCAAGTTTCACGGCGATCTGGCCCTGCGGTATGCCGTGTGGTACGGCCTGGGCCGCTTTTGGATCGAGGGCCTGCGCACCGACAGCCTGCTGCTGGTGCCCAGCCTGAATCTGCGGGCCAGCCAGCTGGTGGCGGCAGTAACGGTGGCCGCCGCACTGGTGCTGCTGGTCGTTCTGACCCGCAGGGCCAAACAAAAGCAGCCCCTGATGGTGGATCTTGCCATTGGCAGCGAGGCGCTCAAGGCGATGCAGGCACCGGATGGCCCCATCGGGGTCATTCTGTCCGACAAAGTAAGCAAGCTGCCGGCAAGTGCCGACCGCCAGGCCTTTGAAAAGGCCACCGAAGAGTACAATCAGGAATTGATCCGGGTGCTGAACCGCACTCAGAAAAAGGAGGGCTGACCATGTCGGCATCGGTGATCAGCGGCAAGGTGCTTGCCGCACAGGTAAAACAGGAAGCCGCCCAGCGGGTAAAAGAGCTGCGTGCGCAGGGGGTAACCCCCTGTCTGGCGGTGATCATGGTGGGCGATAACCCCGCCTCGACCGCTTATGTGAAAGGCAAGGCCAAGGACTGCGAAGAATGCGGTATTGAAAGCAGGGTCATTCATCTGCCGCAGCAAACCACACAGGAAGAATTGCTGGACATTGTGGATGAACTGGCCCGCGACGCAGCAGTGCACGGCCTGCTGGTGCAGCTGCCTCTGCCCGCGCAGATCGACGATCAGGCAGTGATCAACGCCATCCCGCCCGAAAAGGATGTGGATGGTTTCACCGCCGAAAACGTGGGCCGCATGGTGATTGGTGAGGATTGCTACCTGCCCTGCACCCCCGCCGGCGTCATGGCCATGATCCATTCCACCGGTATTTCGGTGGCCGGTAAGCAGGCGGTGGTGGTGGGCCGCTCGAACATTGTGGGCAAGCCTGCCGCCCTGCTGCTTCTGCGCGAGCACGCCACCGTTACCATCTGCCATAGCAAAACCAAAAATCTGGCCGAGCTGTGCCGCAGTGCCGACATTCTGGTGGCGGCAGTGGGGCGTAAAGGCGTTATCACCGGCGATATGGTCAAGCCCGGTGCGGTGGTCATCGATGTGGGCATCAACCGCGGGGACGACGGCAAACTGTGCGGCGATGTGGACTATGCAGCAGCCAGTGCGGTGGCCGGAGCCATCACCCCGGTACCCGGCGGTGTGGGCCTGATGACCCGCGCCATGCTGATGGTAAACACCGTTAAAGCGGCGGTCCGCTGCCTGCCGAAGGCATAAGTGCCTCGAATAAAAAAGTTTTTGCGTTTCAAGGCGA
>JAFULE010000030.1 GCA_017483235.1 Faecalibacterium sp.
ACCTGCACGGCAAGCTTCCGAAGAATGTGCTGGGCACCAACACCGAGGCTTGCCTGGAGCGGGGCGTGATTTACGGTTTTGCCGGCATGATCGACAGCCTTGCCACACGCTTTACCGCCGAGCTGGGCGAGAACACCGTGTTTTACTGCACCGGCAGCCTGCCCCGCAGCATTCTGGAGTGCTGCACCACCCCCCTGCGCCGGCGCGAAAGCCTTGTGCCGGATGGGCTGTATCTGCTGTGGAAACGCAACCAGAAGGGCTGAAAACCTCATCCGTCTTCCTTATTATAATATATATAATACATTGCGTTTATCTCTTGGGGTCATTCTTTAGAACACCCCAACATCTTGGGGCAAGCATCTGTTTGCAATTACAGGCTGTACACCCATTGGGAAAGGAGCCACCATGGCCGCACGGCGGAAACACCAATGGCTTTTACTTGCCGTTGTTTTGATATTGGCTGCCTTTACTGGTCGGTACGCGATAAAGGTGCACAGCCTGCACGCCTTTGAAAGCGACACCCGTCATCAGGTGCCGGTTTACGCCGCCGCCCTGCAGCAGACCCTGCAGCAGGCAAGCGCACAGGACGCACTGCCAACTGCCCAAAGCGGACAGGCCGCCATCTATCCGCTAAGCGCCGGCATCGCCGGGCTGTCGGCCGAGGACCGCGCCGCATTGGAACAGGCAGTGGCCGCACAAGCCCTCGGATATCGGATGGTCCTGCCGGATTACGACGAATGGATGGATACCAGCGACGGCAGCTGTTACGACTTTACCGTATATTTGAGCTATTACACCAACCACAATCTGTTCAACGAGATCCGGATCAGTGCGCTGATCGAAGGCGGCAGTGTGCCATGGAAGGCACAGCTGTATTTCCGGCACACCCGCCACGGCTGGCAGCTGACCCGCACCCACCTGCTGTAAAAAACACGCCACAGGCCAAAGCCTGCGGCGTGTTTTGTTTTGGCTGTATCGAAACCGGCGCAAACAAACAGCGGGCGGCACCCCGGGCAAAACCGCAATACCCGAAATACCGCCCGCCGCAGAGGAAGGCGTTTGTTATTCTGCCGCACCAAACAACCGGTTGGTCAGACGGCGCAGGTCCGCTTCGCCCAGATCGGTCTGCTGCACCAGCGAAAGGATCAGCTCGGCCAGTATCGGGCACAGTGCAGCGTCTTTGCTGTGGCCAAATCGCTGCAGCAACGCTGCCAGACAGGCTTCGATCTGGCCGCGCAGCAGTCCATGCCGGCCAGCCACCACATCGGTGCTGCCGCCGGCGTGCAGAAACTGCCGCCACACCTGCCGGTAGATGCCGGCAAAGCCATCCAGCGCAGTGTACACCGCCGCCACACCGTCGGCTGCTGTCTGCGCACTTTCGCAAGCCTGTTCCATGGTTTTGCGGGCTTCCAGCCAATCTTCCAGCATCACCGAGGCAATCAGCGATTCCTTATTGTTGAAATAATTATAAATTGTACCAACTGCAATATTGCAATCCCGCGCAATGGCTCGCAGCGAAAGCTGGGTATAGCCCTGCTGCAGCAGGGTGCAGCGCGCACTGGCCAAAATACGCCCGCGGGCATCGGCAATGATCTTGGGCATGGAGCTTGCCTCCTGTGTGGAAAAGATATGAATCACGTTCACAGTAAGTCTAACAAATTTGCTGTGGTTTTGCAAGCAAAAGGAAACGATTTGCTGATATCGTACGCAATATGTTCTCCCCCCTTGCCTCTGCTTCGGCCATCTATGGTGTTTACTGCAAGAATATGGTATAGTAAAAGCCAACGAGATCGTTTTTGCCACGAAAGGGGGCCACGCTATGCAGCTTGCCTTGATCACCGTTCAGCAGGTGTTTTCGCTGTTTTTGCTGATCGCCGCAGGCTATATCGCCGCTAAAACCGGCGCACTGAAACCGCAGGCCAAGCAGGCCTTTTCGGATCTGCTGGTCAATCTGGTGCTGCCGGCCATGATCATCAACACCTATCTGAGCGGCTACGACCCCAACACCTTTGCCAATCTGCTGGTCGCCTTTGGGCTGAGCCTTCTGCTGTTGGGCGGCGGCATGCTGCTGGCCATGGGGCTGGGGCTGGCCGTAAAAGGGGGAAACCGGCCTTTGGTGCAGTTTGCAGGCACCTTTCCCAACGCGGCCTACATGGGCTTCCCGCTGATCAGCGCCCTGTTCGGCGCCGAGGGGCTGCTGTACGCCAGCGCCTTTGCCACCGTGTTCAACGTGCTGCAGTGGACCGCCGGCGTTGCCCTGCTGGAGCCGCAGCGCAGCCGGCGCGAGATGCTGCGGGGCATTCTTGCCAATCCGGTGATCTGGTCGGTTGTGATCGGCCTTGTCATCTATCTGGGGCGGGTGCCGGTGCCGGCCATTCTGGCCCAGCCCATTGCCGCCATGGGCAGCATGACCACCCCGCTTTCGATGGTGATTACCGGCATTATCATGGCGGGCAGCGATTTGCGGCAGATGGTCGGCAACCGACAGGTGTGGTACGTGGTAGCGATGCGGCTGCTGCTCATTCCGTTTATCTGGTTTGGCGTGCTGCGGCTGTTGGGGCTGCAGGGCATGGTGGTGCAGGTGATCCTGCTGCTGGAAGCCAGCCCGGTGGCCGCCGTGACCACCGTGATGGCGGTGCGCTGCAAGCTGGATGAAAAGCTGGCGGCCGGTGCCGTGGTAATGAGTACCCTGCTGAGCATCTGCACCCTGCCGCTGTGGGCGGTGGCCATTCCTTTGTGATCTGCAACCTTCCCGGCTGCGCCTTATGGTACAGCCGGGATTTTTTATGCCGTACGTTCCGTTTTGGACACTTTGACAATTTTGTTCAAAAACACACAATTTTTACCTGTTTTTCCCCTTTTTGGGGCCACATATTTATTGACGCGGGATTGGTTTGCATTTAAAATTGGTACGGAAATATCTTTTTGAACCGTTGCCAGCGAATGTGAGGACCAAATTTATGACCAAACGCGAAGCCACCACCCAGCGCCTGAAAGACAGCCTTGCCAACGCCCTGCTGGAGCTGATGCAGGAAAAACCCTTTGCCAAGATCACCATCGACGAGCTGACCCAGCGGGCTCAGGTGGGGCGGGTAACCTATTTCCGCCATTTCAGCAACAAGGAAGATGTGCTGGTTTACAAGTACATGCGCCTGTGGGAGCAGTGGGCCAAAGAGTACGGTGTGTCGACATGGCGGGATTTTTCCCCCAAGAATGTCCGGCCGTTCTTCCAGTTCCACTATCATTACCGCGACATCATGCGGATGATGCAGCGCTGCGGCCTGCGCGATATCATCCAGACCGCCAGCTACAATGTGCTGATGAACCACCGCCCGCATGCCACCGTAACCGAGCAGTATCAGGCCCGCTATCTGGCCTGTGGTTTTGGCGGCATACTGGAAGCATGGGTGGAAAACGATTTTGCCCAAAGCGTCGATCAGATGATCGCCATCTGTGGGGCCAAATGATCGGCCCGCCAAGCCATATAGAAACACGCGCCTGTCCCTTGCGGGGCAGGCGTGTGTTTTTGCTTTTTTGGGGGCCTTTTCGTCGGCCGGTCAGATCACCCCGTTTACCGCCTGCTCAATGGCACGCTTCAGGCTTTCCCAATGACGGGGGCCATAGTCGCTGCGCTTTTGGGGGTTGCCGGCATCCTCCAACCGGCCCAGATAGGGGGTAATATCCTGCACAAGGTCGTCGGCGTGGGCGGCAATGGCCGGCCAGTTGGTGCGAAAATCGGTTTCGTCGCAGCAGGTAAGGCCGGCCAGCCAGCGGCGCACCCGCCGGGTCAGCTCGGTCTGGTCCAGCCGGGCAGCGCGGTTATCCTCGCCCCAGTCCAGCAGGGCGGCGGCGGCCCGGCTCAGGCTGAGGGTGCTGCCGGCTTCGGCGCCCCAGCCAAGGCCCTTCTGCAGGGCCTGCTCCAGCGCGGTGGTATCGGGGCGGCAGCTGCAGCTTTGCGGCGGCCAGGTGTTGGGTCGTTCATTCATATCCATCCCTCCTGATGATGGGGGGCGGCTTGCACCTTGCCGCCCGGTGGCTTATAATAGATGTAACCTTATTCTATGACCAAAGGAGA
>JAFULE010000031.1 GCA_017483235.1 Faecalibacterium sp.
AGCCATGCTCTTCCATCAGCTCGTCGATGGTCAGCACCTTGCCGATGACCATGTTGCACTGGAACTCGACGCCCATTGCCTTCAGGCCGTCGATCTCACTCTGCACAATGGCCTTGGGCAGACGGAATTCGGGGATGCCGTACATCAGAACGCCGCCGGCTACGTGCAGTGCTTCGAACACAGTGACCTTGTAACCCAGCTTTGCCAGATCGCCGGCTGCGGTCAGGCCGGCAGGGCCTGCACCGATGATGGCAACCTTGTGACCGTTGCTTGCGGGAACAGCAGGCTTTTCGGTATTGTGCTCACGATGCCAGTCGGCAACAAAGCGTTCCAGACGGCCGATGCCAACCGCTTCGTGCTTGATGCCGCGGGTGCACTTGCCTTCGCACTGGCTTTCCTGCGGGCAGACACGGCCGCAGACAGCGGGCAGGGCAGAGGACTGGGCAATTACCTGATAGGCGGCTTCAAAATCGCCCTCGGCAACTTTGCCGATAAAGCCGGGAATGTCGATGCCGACCGGGCAGCCGTCCACACAGGGCTTGTGGCGGCAGTTGATGCAGCGCTTGGCTTCGTTGATCGCCATTTCAGCGGTGTAGCCCAGAGCAACTTCCTCAAAGTTCTTATTGCGAACGTTGGGGTCCTGGCTGGGCATGGGGCATTTTTTCGGATCCATATTGAAAGCCATGGTTATTTGACCTCCTTGTTCAGCAGATTGCAGGTCTCTTCACGCTTGTGTGCCTCAAATTCACGGTAGGTGGCGCCACGCTTCATTGCCTCGTCAAAATCCACCAGATCACCGTCAAAGTCGGGGCCATCCACGCAGGCAAACATGGTCTTGCCGCCTACGGTCAGGCGGCAGCCACCGCACATGCCGGTACCATCGATCATGATGGGGTTCATCGATACAAGGCTCTTCAGACCATACTTCTGGCAGGTTTTGACCACAAATTTCATCATGATCAGCGGGCCAATGGTGATGACCAGATCATACTGGTTGCCGGCGTTGATCAGATCTTCCAGGGCGGCGGTAACCACACCCTTGGTGCCATAGCTGCCGTCGTCGGTCATTACGCGGCATTCGTTGCTGCAGGCTTTGAATTCTTCTTCCAGAATCAGCAGATCCTTGTTGCGGAAACCGATAACGGTATCCACATGGCAGCCTTCAGCGTGCAGCTTCTGTGCAACAGGCAGGGCAATGGCACAGCCCACGCCGCCGCCAACGACACACACCTTTTTCAGACCTTCGGTCTCGGTGGCGCGGCCCAGAGGGCCAACAAAATCGTGAACATACTCACCGGCCATAAGGCTGTTCAGCTCCATGGTGGTGCCGCCCACAATCTGGAAAATAATGTCGACAGTGCCGCCCTCACGGTCATAGCCGGCAATGGTCAGGGGGATACGCTCGCTGTCCTCGAAGGGGCGAACGATGATGAACTGGCCGGGCTGTGCTTTTTTGGCAATCAGCGGCGCTTCAATCGTCAGCTTCGTCACAGTGGGGTTCAGCACTTTACGGTCTGTGATCTTATACATGCGAAGTTCTCCTTTGTAAAATAAGATCGGGCAAAAGCCCGTTGTCTGTTTTTCTGCCTGCCTGTTGTGGTACAGCAGGTGGTTCAGGTTCCTTTATATTATAACTTTTCACAAAATAGAAAGCAATTCTTTGTGCTTGTTTTTCGTCAGGCGAATAAACCAAAAATTAACCCGCAAAATGGTGTTGAAAGTGTGCGCTTTGTCAAAAAATAAACGAGAGCGGCACAAATCCTGCGATTTTGTGCCGCTCTCGTTTGAACGGAGAAGAAGCTTATTGTTTGCTGAACAGACGGGGGGCGGTTTTGTACAGCACAACCACGCCAACCACGGTCAGCACCGTTTCGGGCAGCATATAGGTGGCATTGTAGGCAAGGCTGTAAAACCAGCACAGTGCATTTTCGCCAAGGTTTGTGGTAAACCAGGCGCCCCAACGGAAGTTGTTCAGCCATTCAAAGGCATAGTCATAGTCTTTCCATACGATATAGCCGGAAAGAAAGCTGCATACAAAACGCAGCAGACATACGCCGGCAGTGCCAAGCCCGGCGCCAACTGTTTTATTGGCTGCCGGTTTTGCCAGCGCGGCAGCCAGACCCAGCAGGGTAAAGGCCAGCAGATAATCCAGCAGCACACAGCCGATCTGGGCGGTCAAGGTCTGGCAATAGGCCAAATTGCCGATACCCTGTACAAACTGAATGATACTGTTGGCAAAGGCAGTCAGCAGCCCCCAGCGGGTGCCGTGGCGGAAACTCATCAGAATGATAGGCAGCATACTAAGCAAGGTGATCGACCCGCCATGCGGCATCAAGGGAATCTGAATCAGGCTTAGTACGGTGGAAAGCGCGATCATCAGCGCACCTTCCACAAGGGTACGGGTGGTGGATAAGCTTTTTGACATACAGAACACATCTCCTGTAAATAAAAGTACATAAAAACAAAGAAAACGCCCGCATCAAAAAAGATGCAGGCGCACTGTTGGCTTTTACCCATGAGAATATGGACCAAACTTCCTACGCCGGCATTACCCGGATCAGGTTAAAGGGTACTCCGCATGTGCGGATCTCAGCCTTTCGGCGCCCCTGTTTTTATGTCTGACTTGATTATATGCTATAGCTGCGGCTTGTCAAGCGCTTATCTCAAAAATTTGCGGCCCAGCCAGATGCAGATGCAGGCACCCACCACCGAAACGATCATACCGCCGATAAAGTTGCTGGCATGGAAGCCGATCAGACCGAATACAATGCCGCCGACAAAACCACCGACGACGCCAAGAATTACATTGCGGATGGTACCGCCTTCGCTGTTCATAATGCGGCCGGCAATGTAACCGGCAATGCCACCAACAATCAGATCAAAAATAAAACCAAGCATATTTTACCTCCTCGAGAAAACAAATATACCTTCCGACAGCCTTATTATAGTTGGCCGACAAATGTTTTTCAATCCGTTCAGGTTTTACTTCACGAAAAGTTTACCGGTTTTGCAGATGTCGGCAAGGCAGCAGCGGTCGCATTCGGCATGGCGTGCATTGCACACCGCACGCCCGTGCAATACAAAGCGGTGGCACAGATCGTTGCCTTCTTCGGGCGGAACGATCTTCCACAGCGCCATCTCCACCTTTTGAGGCTCCTTGATATCGTCCACCAAACCGATCTTGTTACACAAACGGATGCAATGGGTGTCGGTTACAATGGCGGGCTTGCCGAACACATCGCCCATGATCAGATTGGCACTTTTTCGGCCCACACCGGGCAGAGCCAGAAGCTCTTCAAAAGTGGTGGGCACCTGACAGTGATACCGATCGCGCAAAATCCGCATGCAGGCCGAAATGTCCCGCGCTTTCGAGCGGCCAAGCCCGCAGGGTTTTACGATTGCTTCAATCTCTTCAGGGGTGGCTTCAGCCAGTGCCGCAACACCGGGATACTTGGCAAACAGGTCTTCCACAACAATGTTCACCCGGGCATCGGTGCACTGGGCTGCCAGCCGCACGCTGACCAGAAGCTGCCATGCGTGTTCGTAATCCAGCGAGCAGGCTGCATCCGGATATTCTTTTTTCAGCCGTTCGATCACGGCAAGAGCTAACTCTTTTTTGGCAGTCAGGTCAGCTTGGGGGGCGGTTTTCTTGGCCATGAAAATACTCCTTAACATCGTGATGATGAATCAATGAATAGCTTTATTATAGCGATGAAATCGCGGCAATGCAACCGGCCGCCCCTTGTGTTACCGGCGCATGGCAGATATAATAACAGTAGTGATTACAAACAAAAGGAGGGCCTTTTGTGATAAACGAGCCTTTGGCGCAGCGGTTGCGCCCCATGCAGTTGAGTCAGGTGTGCGGCCAGCGGCACCTTTTGGGTGAGGGCAAGGTATTTCGCCGTACCATCGAAAGCGGTCGTATTCCCAATATGATTTTCTATGGCCCTTCCGGCGTGGGCAAAACCACAGTTGCGCGGATCATTGCCGAAAACAGTGGTATGACCTTGCATAAGCTGAACGGCACCTCTTGCGGCACCGGCGATATCAAAGCGGTGCTGAACGATATTGGCACACTGGGCGGTGCAAAAGGGATATTGCTGTATCTGGACGAGATCCAATATCTGAACAAAAAGCAGCAGCAAAGCCTTTTGGAGTGTATCGAAAACGGAAGCGTGACCCTGATCGCATCCACCACTGAAAATCCATATTTTTATATCTACAATGCGCTGTTGTCGCGCTGCACGGTGTTTGAGTTCAAAAGTCTGACCGCAGCCGACATTCGACAGGGCCTGCGTCGTGCGGCGCAATGTATTGGCGAAGCAGAGGGCTGCACACTTGTGTTTGAAGAAGGGGCCGAAGAATATCTTGCCGAAAGCGCCGGCGGCGATATGCGCAAGGCTTTGGGCGGGCTTGAGTTTGTAACCACCGCTGCCGGTGTAGAAGCCAACGGCGAAAAACGCATCACGCTGGATATGGTGCAGCAGGTGACAAAGCGTACCGCTATGCGGTACGACCGAAGCGGCGATGACCATTACGATATCCTTTCCGCCTTCCAGAAATCAATGCGCGGCTCTGACCCGGACGCTGCGTTGCATTATCTGGCTCGTCTTTTGGAAGCGGGAGATCTGGTGTCGGCCTGCCGTCGGCTGATGGTGTGTGCCTGCGAGGATGTGGGCCTTGCTTACCCACAGATCATTCCAATTGTAAAAGCGGCAGTGGATGCTGCCAATATGCTGGGCCTGCCCGAAGCACGTATCCCGCTTGCCGATGCGGTGATTCTGGTGGCTACCAGCCCCAAGTCCAACGCAGGCGAAAGTGCCATTGATGCGGCTATGGCTGATCTGCAGGCCGGAAAATCCGGCCCGATCCCGCGTCAGCTGCAAAACAAACACTACGATGGCGAAGATGCCTTGGTAAAGGGGCAGAACTATCTGTATCCGCACGCATTCCCCAACCACTGGGTACAGCAGCAGTATCTGCCCGACCGATTAAAAGATGCGGTGTATTATGTACCCGGCGAAAACAAAAACGAGCAGGCGGCGGCAGCGTACTGGAAACGGATCAAATCCGAAAAATAAGAGACAAGTTAGTTGTAACTATTGACAAGAATGCCTTATTTTAGTATGATAATGTCAGTAATAGGAATTGTTATCGTATTGAAAGGAGGCAACGATGCGTTATTCCAAGCAACGTGAGCTGATTCTGAAAAAGGTCGCTGCCTTAGACGACCACCCCACTGCAGAAGAGATCCATCGGGTGGCCAGTGCCGATTGCCCGGGGCTCAGCCTTGGCACGGTGTACCGCAATCTGAATGGTTTGGTGGAAGCAGGGGTGGTGCGCCGGGTGACAGTGCCCGGGCGGGCAGACCGGTTCGATCATACCCTGTGTCAGCACAGCCATTTCTGCTGTACCAGCTGCGGCAATGTAACCGATGCCGAACTGCACGAAGCTGCTTTGATGCAGACGATCCAAAGTGGTGGGCAGAGTGTGGCCGGTTATGAGCTGACCCTGTTTGGCGTGTGCCCGCAGTGCACGGCACAGAAGAAACTTTCCTGAATGTTACCCCAAGACGGCAGTGCGGTACGGCGCTGCCGCCTTTCTTTTTCACGGGGTGAAATTTTACTTGTTTCTGCCGCGCTCTTCGTGTATAATCTACAATGTATTGTTATGGCTGCAAATAAACAACCCAAGATACGCTTTGCGGCAGTAAGGAAGGTACCCTTTGAAATTTCTGGAATTTAAACATGACGTGGCAGCGGCACAGCTGGTTGCCCGTATTTACGATACGCCGCCCCTTGCATTTGTACACAGCTTTGGCTGTCAGCAGAATGTAAACGATGGTGAGCGCATCAAGGGCGTTTTGACCGATATTGGTTACGGGCTGTGTGATAAGCCCGACGACGCCGATCTTATTCTGTTCAATACTTGTGCGGTGCGCGAACATGCCGAGCAGCGTGTGTTTGGCAACGTGGGCGCATTGAAAGCATTGAAAGAAAAAAAGCCCGGCCTGATCATCGGCCTGTGCGGCTGCATGGCAAACCAGCAGCATATTGTGGACAAGCTGCGGAAAAGCTATCCCTATGTGGATCTGGTCTTCGGTGTGGACGGCATCGACACCTTGCCCCAATTACTGGTACAAAAGCTGGCCGGCCAGAAAAAGCGCATTCTGATGGATCCGGCCCAGCGCCCGGTCATCGTGGAAAATATCCCCATCCGCCGCGAAAGCGAGTTCCGTGCGTGGCTGCCCATTATGTACGGCTGCGACAACTTCTGCACCTATTGCATCGTGCCGTATGTACGCGGGCGGGAAAAAAGCCGCAAGAGTGCCGACATACTGGCTGAATTCAAGGGGCTGGTGGCAGCCGGCTACAAAGAGATCACCCTGCTGGGCCAGAATGTGAACAGCTACGGCAAGGGCCTTGAGGAAGAGATTGATTTTTCCGATCTGCTCAAACTGCTGTGCACGGTGCCGGGGGATTATCACATCCGGTTTATGACCAGCCATCCGAAGGATGCTAGCCGAAAGCTGATCGACACCATCGCGGCCGAGCCCCGACTGTGCAAGCATATCCATCTGCCGGTACAGTGCGGTTCCGATCGTCTCTTGGCCGAAATGAACCGTCGTTATACGGTACAGCAGTATCTCGATCTGATCGAGTATGCCCGCAAAACGATCCCCGACGTGACCTTCTCCAGCGATATCATCGTTGGCTTCCCGGGGGAAACCGAAGAGGATTTTGCCGCAACTCTGCGCCTGATCGAGCAGGTGGGGTATATGCAGTTGTTCACCTTCATCTACTCCAAGCGCGAAGGCACCAAGGCGGCGCTGATGCCCGATCCCACCACCCGCAAGGAAAAGACCGACCGCATGGAACGACTGCTGAAAACGCAGGAACGCATCGCCATGGAAAAGGTGACCCAGCAGGTGGGCCAGACGGTGCGGGTTCTGGTGGAAGGTTATGGCCGCAGCGAGGGCAGCATTTCCGGCCGGCTGGATAACAATCTGACCGTGGAATTCAAGGCGGATCCTTTGCTGATCGGCGAATATGCCCGCGTAAGGCTGACCGGCACCCGTGCTACGGTGCTGCTTGGCGAGCTGTGCAGATGCTGAAATTTGTCTTATTGATTATTGTAAACTTTACAGGAAAAAGGAGATTTTATTACTATGGATTGCATCGAACTGTTTAAGCGTGCTGCGGTTGCTCTGCAGACCGATCCCCGTTATCTGGCACTGGATCACACCCGCCGTATGAATGATTCCGACGAAAAGCTGCAGAACATGATCGGCGAGTTCAATCTGGCCCGTATGGATCTGAACAACGAGATCACCAAGGTTGAGCGTGATGACGCCCGCATTGCCGAGCTGAATGAGAAGATCAACAACCTGTATGCCCAGATCATGTCCGACGAGGGTATGGTGGCTTACAACGAGGCCAAGCAGGAGTGCGAAGCGATGATCCGCCACATCGACGAGATCATCAATGTGGCCATGAACGGCGGCGACCCCATGGCAGTGGAAGCCCCCGATAACTGCACCCATGATTGCTCGACCTGCGGCGGCTGCCACTAACCACTAAAGGATAACGTTCATTTTGCCGGCATGCCGCTCGCTGTACCGCGGGCGGCTTTGCGGCAAATACACACATTGCAGTAAGGAAAAAGGTGATCCCGGCATGGCAGAACAGCAGCTGTCACCCATGATGCAGCAGTATTTTCAAATCAAAAAACAGCACCCGGACGAGATTTTGTTCTATCGTCTGGGCGATTTCTATGAGATGTTTTTTGACGATGCGATCAAGGTTTCGAAAGAACTGGATCTGACCCTTACCGGCCGCAACTGCGGCTTGGAAGAGCGTGCCCCCATGTGCGGTGTGCCGTTTCACAGTTACGAAACCTATGTGGCGCGCCTGATCGCCAAAGGTTACAAGGTAGCTATCTGCGAGCAGATGGAAGACCCTGCTACCACCAAGGGGCTGGTCAAGCGCGACATCGTGCGTGTGATCACCCCCGGTACGGTCATTGAAAGCAGCATGCTGCAGGATGATCGCAACAACTACATTTGCAGTGTGTACTTAAAGGGCAAAAAGGCAGGTCTGTGCTTTGCCGATATCTCCACAGGCGAAGCCCATATCACCGAGCTTTCTTCCGAAAAAATTGCAAATGCCATCATTGCAGAGCTGTGCCGCTGGCAGCCCAGCGAGGTGCTGATCAGCGAAACCATGCTCAGCTGCAAGGAGGTTACCGCCTATATCAAACAGCATATGAGCTGCTCGGTGGACCTGATCGAAGACGAGCGCTATGCTCCCGGCGTGATCGACAGCCTGTTGTCGGCCCAGTTTGGGCGCGATTGGGCCAAAACTACGGTCATCGGCGAAGGTGGCATGGCAAGTTTTGCTATGGGGGCGCTGCTCAGCTATCTGTATGAGACCCAGAAGAAGGGTGTGGAACGGCTGAAAACGGTGCAGCGTTATTCGGAAGCGCAGTTTATGCGCCTGTCACCGGTTACCCGCGCCAATCTGGAACTGACCGAGACGATGCGCGGTCGTGAAAAGCGGGGGACATTGCTGTGGGTTTTGGATAAAACCGAAACGGCCATGGGCAAGCGTCTGCTGCGCAGCTGGATCGAGCAGCCGCTGATCGACCCGGATGCCATCAACCAGCGACTTTCCGCTGTCAGCGCCCTGGTGCAGGAAACGGTGAACCGGGCTGAGCTTTCGGATGCGCTGCAATATATCTTTGACATTGAGCGTCTGATGACCCGCACTGTGTATGGTTCGGCCACCCCCAAAGAGATTTTCTCAATGGCGCAGACCTGCGACTGGCTGCCCCGGCTGAAGGCGCTGGCGGCGGGCTGTGGTAATGCCGAACTTTCCATGCTGGCCGATGCCATCGATCCGTTGACCGATATCAAGGAAAAAATCTACGCCTGTGTTGACCCCGAAGCCCCT